>NZ_JAUBPW010000156.1:0-1956 GCF_036700965.1 Microcoleus sp. Pol8_D6
CCCCTTCCCTATTCAATTAATTATTTCGATCGAGCATTAGTCACCGCACGCGATCGCTAAACCATACCCCAATTGAGCAACGCCGTATCAGAAATTATACCAGCATGAAGGTGTGTAAAAGCTTTGAAGCTTCTGACTTCTGAAAACAGATTTCTGTAATAGCGACAATACTCATCAATCTATTTCAAGGTTAAATTAGCTTGGCGATGGTTAACCATAGACCTAGCTCTGGTTTGAGAGATTTTGTTCTATTATACTCTGCCGCTTAGTGACAGAAGAGGGGTTAGCAACAGCGTATTCCATCGCAGCTTGGAATTTGGGTAGAGAACGCGAAATCATTTCTTCGTTGGCAGTAAGGGAAATTCGGAAGTAACCGGGTATTTCCTGGGGAGTTCCTGGTAAAACAAATATATCTTGACTTGCTAATAACTCGGCAAAAGCAAGGTCATCATCCCAAGGTGATTGCACCAAGAGGAAGAACGTCCCATCAGGGTTATAAAGGGTGTAACCCATATCCCGCAGTGCCTTCACCATCCCATCTCGCTTGTTTTGTAAATGCTCGATATTTATGTTGAGTTGCTCTAAGTCTCCTAAGGCATACTGCATGAGCACACTAGGATAACACCAACCAAAAGGACTTTGTTGTAGGAGGGCAATGATTCGTCTTATTTCTTCCCGATTAGGCATAGTTGGAGGTAAAGCAATATACCCTATACGTTGACCGGGTGCCATTAAAGTCTTACTATAACCATATACTAAGAAAGAAAATGGGTAAAACTGAGTAGGGCTAAAACAAGTCTTGTTGTCGAAAACAATTCGGCTGAAGCTTTCATCGGAAATAATATAAATAGGCTTGCCATACCGCTGAGAAGCCTCGTTAAGTATAGCACTCAAACCCTCCAGGGTACTAGCTGAAAAAAGCTTACCTGTAGGGTTGTGAGGTGAATTGATAATAATTGCTCGAGTCCGTTCTGTAATTGCAGATGTGATCGCCTGCAAATCCATATCAAAGGTGTTTGTATCCACAGGCACACCAATCGGAACCGCACCGGTAAAATGCACCATACTCCTATAGCCTAACCAGGGTGGATTCAAAATAATTACCTCATCTCCCTCACCAGCTAACATTTGCAGACAAATCGCCAAACCAACTACAGTACCATTGGTCATAAAAATATCTTCAGGCAATATAGAAAGTCCGCGTTTATCTTGAAGAGCAGCGGATACAGTGATCCGTGATTCTGGAATATTTTCCTTGTAGCCATACCACCCTTGATTTTGCGGTACACTCCAACGCTGTAAGGCTTCTACAAACCCTGGAGGTGGTATTTCATGGGCATCACCGAAAGTAAAATCAATACTTTCCGGCTCAGTGCGGCGACTCATATAGGTCGCTTGGGCAAAGAATTGACTTATAGGGGTCGGGCAATCTAATAACTTTAGTAACCGTGGTGAGATAAAGTGAGTCTTCGCTTCACTTGTTGGATCTGGCATGAGCTTATTTCGATTACTTTTGTCGTACATAGTAATTGGGTAGTGGTGTATAGTAATTGCCGGTCACGGAACTCGCCTTAACGATAAATTATACTCAGGGACAAAATACCGTCGCCCCCAGTCTTGACATTTATATCCTTGTTTACCACTTGTTTACCATAAGTATGAGCGTATTTAATAATTTTCCCAGAAGGACATCTTACACAAGTGATACTCATATATACTCAGGAGTATTGATATTATTTTATTAGTTTAACATGATAATGCACCACTACCAACTATCTCACTCTTGACTGCATTACGGCATCAGTTCGCAACAATTTGTAACGCATCAGCCGTAGAACCCAGTACCCTACACCGTCCACACAAACCAATCCCGGCGTTGCTGAATTGGGGTATGGTTTAGCGATCGCGTGCGGTGACTAATGCTCGATCGAAATAATTAATTGAATAGGGAAGGGA
>NZ_JAUBPW010000011.1:0-113706 GCF_036700965.1 Microcoleus sp. Pol8_D6
ATGCTTTCATTAGGTTTGATTACACAATGATATTTCATTATTATTGATTGTACCTCATTACAGCGGGAACCGCTGTAATACCAATTTAATATGAAGTTTCACATATCTCGATCCCCCCTCGCATCCCCCTGATTGTTGGGGAGTAGGGGTTGACTTTGAGAAGAATCTTGTCCCCGCCTTAGTAGGGGCGGTGCCCCCGTGCCCGCCCGCTCGCTAGGGGGGGATCGGATTCTATGCAACCTCATAAAAAATTGGTATAACATGATTATTCATTTTCAATCCTCACCTGCCAAGTCTCCAAAGTAGTACCTATTATTTGATCGAGATTTGTCAAAGCATTAAAATAGGCAATTCTCGCATTAAGTTCTGCATTTCTAGCCTCTATTAAATCCTTCTGAAAAGTCACAATATCGATACTCCGAGAACTTCCCACTCCCAATCTTCTTTTGTCTTGCTCTATTTCTAATTGCTTTTGCGCTAACTCCCTTGACCTTTGAGCTAGTTCTACTTGCTTAAGATTCAAATTTATATCTCGAATTGCATTTCTGACCCCAACTTCCAGCTTTTGATTGGACTCCTTTAAAATATTCTCAGCTTGTAATAGCTTAATACGACTATTCTGAAAATCTCGCTCAATTCCTCTATTTCCAAATTCGCGAGTCAAAACCAGTCCCGCTCTCAAATCCGAGCTGCTGTCTGAAAGATTAGTAGCATTATTATTATAACTTGCATTTACATCCAATTTCCATTTTCGATTATTTTCCGCTATGAGCAAGTTGTATTTAGCGATTTCCCGATCGAGCTGTACTTGTAAATAATCAGGACTATTTGACAGAGCTAATGGTAGAATCTTATAGAAATCCAGAGGGTTAGTCTGTACAGCAGCAGCTTCTCTTGCTATTATATTAAGATTGCGATCGAGGTCTAGAACTTGCAGCAGTGCTAATCTTGCCTTCTTCAGTTGCTCCTCACTAGCTAATACGGTCACTTCCCGATCTGCAACAGCTTTTTCACTTGTAAAAATCTCAACTTTTGCTAGCCTTCCTGCCTCAATCAAAACCTGATTAGTCTCCAATTCTTGACGAGCAATTTCCAGAGAAGTTTGTGAAATTTTAACTTGTTCCTGAGCCTTAATCAACTCTCGATAGGTTAAAATTACTTCAGTAATTGTCTCAATTAGCCTCGATTTCAAACTCAGAATATTTCTTTTTTCACTCAGGCGAGCAATCTCAATAGGTGCTCTATTGACAGCAAACCCAGCTCCCCTTAACAGAGGTTGGGTAAAATTTAACGTTAGATTTGGACTTAAAGAACCTTCACTATTAATGCCAAAACCATTCGCATCTTGTCCTTGTTTACTACTCCAAACAAAACTTATATTCCCTCCTGTGGGAATTTTGACACTCACCTGGGCCGATAAATCGACTTCGCCAGTAGTGGCGACTCTTCCCCCATTCCTCCAACGAATTGATGACACGGATAGTCTCGGTGTAAAACTAGGGACAAATAAGCCTTCTGCTACGGCTAAATCTTGTTTTTGGACGATGCGTTCGAGGTATTGATTTTTGATATCTCTGTTGTTTTCTAAGCCTAAAAATACAACTTCTGGGAGTGTCAGTTCAACCCCTAATTCATCCGCTATAGATTGCTGTTGAATAGTTGGATTTTTGGTATTTTCAGGTATTGATTCTGCTGTTATTTCTGGATTTGGTGGAACTTCAGAAATTACTATTGATTCTGGTGGAACAGGTTTCTTTTGAGTAGATTTTGTTAATAATTCGGAATTGGGGATTGGGGATTGGGAATGGGAAATTGGTGAGTGTTTGATTTTACTTGTGGGATTTTCGCCGGGGAATTGAGGAATAACTATTCTCTGGTTGGTAGTTGGCGTTTCTCTCTGATTTTGGGGTTTAATGAGCGCCTGATTTTGCGGTAGATTTTGGATGTATTGGAGATGTTTTTTAGTGGTAAGTGGCAGAATTTTTGGCGCGATCGCAGATTTAGAGCTAACATCAGTTTTGACTGTTGAACTAGACTTAAAAGCAACATCAAATATCGCCAATAGCCCACAGGTTGCAACCATAACTAGGCTAAAACGAAATATCCAAGGAATATCGTAGCGAGCAGGGGAATCGCTATTTGGGAGATAATCTTCATGCGGTTGCTCAGTCATGCTAACTCCAGTTATTCCTGCAAGTAATTTTATTTATGGCGATTTCCTACGGCATGACTACCCTTGACGCAGCGCTTTAACAGGATCGAGTTGACTAGCTCGCAGAGCCGGGAGAAATCCAGCTCCCACTCCCACAGCTAATGCCGATCCTAAAGCCAAAGCTGCTGTGTTGCTGTCAAATTTATAAGGCAACTTAAAAACATCCGCTACCACCACCGTTAACCCGTGTACCGTCACAATAGCAGCAATTCCCCCCGCTAAACTCAGAATTACTGCTTCTAGAATAAACTGCAACATTATATCTCTCTGAGTAGCCCCGATCGCACGTCTCAAACCAATTTCTGCGGTACGTTCCATCACCGCCGCGATCGTAATATTAGCAATACCAACCCCTCCCACCAATAGCGAAATTACCCCCACTGCCAATAGTCCCTGTGAAGCGAGTTCCAGAATTTCCTGCTGCTCCAAAATTTTCTTAACATTGTTCCGAGTATGAATCTCTGCCTTGGGAAAGCGCTGCTTCAAAACCTTTTTTCCCTGCTTTTCCATCCCTTTAATATCTTTGAGATTGTAAGGACGCACGGAAATTCCCCCAATTGTCTGGCTACCTGTCATCGCTTTGTAAACCGACATCGACACCCACATTTCAGCTTCGGGTTTGTCAAAAAAGCCTTCCTTGCTCTCCATTACGCCAACAACAATGTAAGGTCTACCGTTAGCATAAATGCGCTGATCTACAGGTTTTATGCCACCTTTAAAAAGTTGTGTCGCCAGCATTTCATCAATTACCACTACAGGTCGATAATTAGTAAAATCATTAGGGGAAAAAAAACGCCCCGCTATTAATCGCCGCCCCGATGTCAATAAATGATCTTCAGAAACAGCGAAGATATTAGTTTCCGCTTCTTCAGCCTGAAACATAACTTTTTCGTGATAACGAAACAAATTTGCTCCGCTAATCGCCTGAATTCCTTTCAGCCGATTCCGTAAAAATTCCATATCTTCTAACTTGAAACCTAAGTCATCCCACATAAAGATTTTAACTTGAGGCGCTTCTTGCTTGGCTAGTTGTTCAGCAATCACGGCGCGGCTAATGTTGCCAACTTGCAGCGTTGCGCTGACCGCAGCTACACCCATAAAAACTCCAACTGTAGTTAGGGCAGAGCGCAAAAGATTGCCACTTAGGGAAATGCAAGTAAGGCGGAGGAGGTCTAAAGGAGAAAGGCTCATAAGTAATTAAAAATCACAACTCAACATTTCTTACATTAATAAAATTAGCTAATTTGATCCTATTCTTTATTCTTTAATCTTTATTCCTGATCGGCACCGTCTGTTTTTTCTTTCTTTTTAGTTATTTTTTCTTCCTGAATAGGAGTTCCTGGCTTTAAGGAAGGTTCAGAAGGGGGTATCACAACACTGTCACCAGGCAGCAAACCAGAAGTTATTTCTACCTGTGTCAATCCTTCTAAACCTAATGTAACTGACCGTTTCTGGGCTTTGCCTTGACTGTCCCGAATCCAAACAAAAGGCTTAGACTCCGATCGCACAATTACCTCTGTATTTAAAACTACTACCTTCTGGCGCTGCTGCAAAATTATCTCCACATTCACTTGACTCCCTGGAATCAAAGTCCGGGTTGGAGCATCGAGTCTTACCGTTGCAGGAACCGTTGGTTGACTGCCTTGATTAGAGTCGTCATTTCCTTTACTATTACCACTTTGAGCAAGAATATATAAGCTATCTACTTTTCCTGAAAACTGCTTAGGATTGGGGCCAATAATGCTGATACGAACGGACTGATTGGGTCTAACTTTAGCAGCATTGAGGGTAGAAAGCTGTAGTTTTACCAGTTCTTGTGAAGGGTCACCTAATGTCAAAAGCTCTGTTCCCTGCGGCACTCCGTCGCCATTTTTAACTTGAATATTAAGTACCTTGCCATCAATAGATGCAGTCACCATATTGTTTTTTAGTTCCTGTTCTTTTTCTCGGTACTCAAGCAGAGAGCTTTGGAGAACGGGGCTATGTGTAGCAACATCTAACTGAGCTTGTCGCACTCCTGACTCAGCAGCGATCACTTTTTCCTGAAGTTCTTGCTCTTTATCTTGTCGCTGAATTTGCCGACTTTTGAGGTCGAGCAAATCGGTGTTGATTTGAGACTGTTCCTCTCGTAAACTGACTTTAGCCTTGCGAACTTCGTCTTCTTGGGAGCGCACGTTATCTGCCGGAATATAACCTCTTTCAAATAATGCTTTTTGCTCGGTAAGTTTCCGCTCAGCAGCAGCCAAAACCACCTCAGCGTCAACAACTTTTTGGCGATTATTTGCTAAGGCAATTTCCTGTTTTTTAATTTCTAATAAATCGTTATTTGGCCCGGATTTATAATTTTGAAGTCTCCCTTGGGCGATACTGAGCGTTTCCTGGGCTGCGACAAGTTTTTGGCGTAAGCTTTCTAGAGTGAGTTTTTCTTTTTGAATCACCAACTCTTGCTGGCTGAGAATTGTTTGTTTTTCGGGGTTACGAAGAGTGATTAAGTTCTGACCAGATGTGATATTTTGCCCGATTTTTACTAACACTTCATCAACAGTAGCATTAACGGGAGATTTAAGAGTTTGTTGACCAGCCAATTCAATAGTGCCGCTTTCATTAAGCGTATCTTCAATATCGCCAAGTTTGACGGGTATCAAGCCCACTCCTATGGGTTCGGGAGGTCGATTTTGATATAAGCCGTAGGCAAATAAGCCGCCGCCGATGCCTAGAGTGAGAAAACTCGACCACAGTAGCCATTTGACTCCTGTTTTGAAACTATTTTTTTCTTTATATTTCACTTTCAACTCCCCCCTACAAACTGTAAATAACTGTTAAGCGTGCGCGATCGCCCTTTAACCGTTTTGGTTACTGTTTGGATAAAAAAATGGCAACTTTGGGGCTGACATATTCTAGCATCTGTTGAGGTACTACTTTCTCTCTTCCCTTCTAAGGTTGCTATTTCTTCTGAATCTGTATTGCGTTCTAAGTCTGACAACCTGGCACTATTGCGATAAAAAATGCGGGAATATAGCCTTTCTCAGTAGCATGAGGTGCTCTTGGGGATGGGGCATCGGGTCTAAAAGCATGGGTCATCGAACTAGCCCGTGTATTTCACTTTCTTGAGAACCGCTATACATCGCAAATAGATCCATTTTGGGATGGTTAATCGATCGCAAAAACCAGAAAGTTGAGATATACAGACAAAATCAGGATGTGGAAATATTAGATAATCCCAGTACTTTATCCGGGGAAGATGTATTACCGGGATTTGTCTTAGATTTAACAGATGTTTGGCAGTAATACTAAATGCAGGTTTGATAACCCATTTATCTCTTAGTCTGCGGAGGTAGACTTCGTTTTTGTAGTTGCGGTTTCAACCGCCGAGTGATACAGGGGGTAGCAAACTCGTATTTGGTAGTGACACCGAAAGATTCACCAACAGCAATATAATAAATTAGAGCAGTACGTCAATCCCAAATCTCAAATCCCATGGCCCTAACGCTTTACAACAGCTTAACCCGTCGCGAATCACCTTTTGATCCCCTCGAACCCCCAAAGGTGCGGATGTATTGCTGTGGCGTTACGGTGTACGACTACTGCCACGTCGGCCACGCGCGCGCTTACATTGTTTGGGACATGGTGCGGCGTTATCTGATGTGGCGGGGATACGATGTCCGCTACGTGCAGAATTTTACAGATATTGACGACAAAATTCTCAACCGCGCCCGCGAAACCAATTCCACAATGGAAGCCGTGGCGGAACGCTTCATCGAGGAATATTTTGCAGATATGGACAAGCTAAATATTCTCAGGGCCGATGAATATCCCCGCGCTACCCATACAATCGACGGCATTAAACGGCTGATTCACGAATTAGAAAATAAAGGTTATGCCTATGCTTCCGGCGGCGACGTTTACTACAACGTGAGGCAATTTGCCGATTACGGAAAACTTTCCGGCCGTAAGTTGGAAGAAATGCAGGCCGGGGCTAGTGGTAGATTGGAAACCGCAGAAATAGAAGCTCAAAAAAAGCAAGATTCCTCTGATTTTGCCCTATGGAAAAGTGCTAAGCCCGGAGAACCTGCTTGGGATTCATCTTGGGGAAAAGGTCGCCCCGGATGGCACATCGAATGTTCGGCGATGGTGCGCGATTGTTTGGGCGAAACAATTGACATTCACTGCGGCGGTTCCGATTTAACTTTTCCGCACCACGAAAACGAAATTGCTCAATCTGAAGCGGCGACTGGCAAGTCACTTGCTAATTATTGGATGCACAATGCTTTTGTGACTGTCAACGGCAAAAAGATGTCGAAATCTTTGCACAATTTTATTACAATTCGCGATTTGTTGGAGGGGAATTGGTCGGGCGATTTGGAATCTAACCCCCCCACAGCCCAGGGCGGGCACGGGGGCACCGCCCCTACGCACGGGGGGAGTAAGAATGAAGGAAGCGAGAAGTCAAAAGCGGTGGAACCGATGGCGGTGAGGCTGTTTGTGTTGATGGCGCAGTATCGCAGTCAAATAGATTTTACCGAAGAGGCGATCGCTAGCGCTAAAAATGGCTGGCACACTCTTAAGGAAGGCTTACTTTTTGGAATTCAACACCGCTCTAAACTGGGTTGGGATGTTGAGAAAATTGATAAATTGACTGGAGAAGATAACACATTAGTCCAGCAATTTCAAGCAGCTATGGACAATGATTTCAATACTCCCGGCGCTTTGACTGTTTTGTTTGAATTGGCTAAGGAATTGGGCAAGGAAGGCAATGTTTTAGTGCATCAGGGAAAAACAGAAACTTCGCCGGATTTGTTGCAGCAAAAATGGGTAACTTTGGTGAATTTGGCGGGGGTTTTAGGTTTAGAAGTTCAGCCGGAAAGTGATAGGAATGATGCTGTTGACGGTTTGAGTGATGGGGAGATTGAAGCGATGATTCAGCAGCGGAAAGATGCCCGAAAGGCGAGGGATTTTGCTGAGGGCGATCGCATTCGCAACGAACTTAAGGATAATGGGATTACTTTGATAGATCAAAAGGATGGTACAACCATCTGGCACAGGAGTTGAAACTAAATTCATAGTCTGCGGAGGCAGACTTTGTTTGACAAGAAGCGGTTGCAACCGCCGAATTCTAAACACGATCTAATGTCTTCCTCCGTCAACTCAGGAAAATCGTTTAGAATCTCTGTATGAGACATTCCCGCAGCCAGCCAACCCAACAAATCATACACGGTAATTCGCATTCGGCTGATGCAAGGCTTTCCACCGCGTTTACCTGGTTCGATGGTAATGATTTTGCGCTCGCTCATGACAAGACCTAGTTTAGTGCATTTTTCTTGAAGTTTAGCCTAGTCTTGGAATAAGCGATACAATTTACTAAACTTCGCAAGTTGTTCAACCTTAGAGGTAATAGCCTAGTTCTATGAATACCCTCGACCAAGTGCTAGAAACTGCTTTGCAACTGTCCTACGAACAGCAGGAAATGCTGATAAAAATCCTGCAAAACCGTCACCGCGAGAGTATCCGCGCCGAAATAGCTGCGGATGCTCAACAAACCTTAGCTGATTTCCGTAAAGGCAAATTCCGACAGCAGTCAGCCGAGGATGTTATTTCAACATTACGCCAGTCTTTGGACGAGTCCGAAACATGAGACCACTGGTTCTGACCCCCAAATTCAAACGAGCATTCCGCAAGTTTGTGAAACGAAATCCTGACCTCCAGCAACGTATTGAAGACTCTCTTCAACAAATGGAAGCAGATGTATTTTTTCCCAACCTAGGTACTCATAAACTAGGTGGCAAACTTGATGGTCTTCAGTCCTGCTCTTGCGGCTATAATTGTCGGATTGTGTTCTCGATTGAAGAGGATACGGAAACAAATAGTGAAGTCATTGTTTTACTCGACATCGGGACACATGATGAGGTATATTAACTGTGCCAGTTATTATTAAATAACAACTCCACAACTAGATTTAATTTTTCTTTAACTTATCCACAAACTCCGCAACAGCCGCGACAAATTCTGCTGTTGATTCGTAGGGCAAAACATTGCGCCCCGGCATTAATAAACCTTCAGCATTGGGAAAAGTTGTTAAATATTGCGCTAATCTTTCATCCGGTTTCTCTTCCTTACCCGCTTGACTGATGCTTGAGGCTTTTTCTCCCATCACAATGAGTGCGGGGCGATCGAACTTTTGAATCGTACCGCTATAATCCTGGCGCCAAAACCCCGCTAAAAACGAGAAAACCGCGTGTCTGCTATCAGGATTTGCCGCCCCAGCCTGCAAAACATCCAACCATTCGCTGTCAACTTTTGCCGCATCGCCAAACAGTTGTTTCACTGAAAAAGAACGCAAAAACTCAGCGCGTCTGGCGTAGCGGTAAAAAGCGTTTCCCAAGGGAGAATTTAACAAATTCCAGACAATCCGTTGCTGTCTTTCGGTCGAATGTTTGTTCATTACCGCCCAAGCTGGAGGTCCCGCGAGGACTAAGCCACGAATTAAATTTGAGCCACTTTCCTGCTGCATTTTTGCTAAAGCCAAGCCTACAGACAGTAAAGCACCTTGCACGAGTACGATCGCAGGTTTTTTGACTACAGTTTCCAAGAAATACTGCAACTGTGCGGCCCAATCGTCTGGATAGCAAGCCACAGCGGGCATTTCGCAATCGCCACAGCCCAAAAGGTCGGGATTATAAATCGGATTAGTGTTCCCTGCTTTGTACCAACTCTCACAAAATCTATGCCAAAAGATTCTTGACAAACCAACTCCTATCGGATGAATTAATAACAAAGGGATGCTATCTTCTGCCGCAGTAGTTGGGTTATAAACTTCATAAGCACAGCGATAATTTTGCCATTCGTAAAACAGCGTTGGTGACTTTATAGACGAAATAGTGGAGAAATCTTGGGTTGAATATGGGGGTTGCATATTATTTTTTTTTTGAACCGATGTTACTTTTTATTATAATATGAGTAGGTGCGGGTTTTACCCGACATATATTTGGTAAATGAGAATATAAATAAACCCGCCCTGCGGGATGACATAAGCGCCAATACAAACCTTGATTACTTAATTATGTCAGAACAGCGGATAACTATTTCTTTACCTAACTTGCTGCTAATTGTAGCATCGTCCTTGCTGCTAGTGCTGCTGTGGCAATTGCGGAGCCTGCTAGTAATTCTGATGATATCAGTTGTGCTGGCTGCTTCGATCGTCCCGATCGTTAATTGGGCCCAAACGATGCGGGTTCCCCGCTGGCTGGCGGTGATTATGGTTTATTTAACTCTCATCGGCGGATTTAGCGGGACGGTAGTGTTAATCGGGCCCACGGTCATCGAACAAATAGAGTTACTGCTGCGGCAGTTACCACTGTATGTCGAAAGTTTGCGAACTGTGGCAACTAATTTATTGAGTCGCCTAACCGACGATGCCCCAACCTTGGTGGGTCAGTTGGTGGATACTCAATCGCTGACTAATTGGTTGATTCGATCGAGTCAACAACTGGTTTTGCGATCGTACAGTTTAACGAGAGGCATTCTAGGCGGGGTCTTCAGCTTAGTTTTAGCATTATTTATTTCAGGTTACATGGTAGCCGACAGCGACACATTAATCAAAAGTTTGGTGCAATTTTTCCCTAAACCTTGGGACACAAGATTAGCTGCACAAGCCGCACCAATCGGTCAAAGAATGGGGAGTTATATTCGCGGGCGAGTGTTAGTTTCGGGCATTTTAGGGATATTTATTACCACAGGTTTGAGCATTTTGGGAATGCCGGAATTTGCTTTAGGCTTGGGTGCGATCGCAGGTGTTACCAACTTGATTCCCTTCATCGGCCCCGTGTTAGGAGCAGTACCAGCATTAATCGTAGCATTAGCGAAAGGTGGCTGGGTACTTGTGTGGGTATTACTGTTATTTGTAATCATCCAGAATTTAGAAACTTACGTCCTCGATCCTTTGCTAGTTGGTTCATCGGTTGGTGTGCATCCTTTATACCAATTGCTGTCTGTATTGGGAGGAGTTCAAGTATTAGGAATTATTGGAGCTGTAATTGTGCCACCTTGGTTTGCGGGAGTGGCAGCTTTGATTGAAAACTTGTATTTAAAACCCAAACTTAGGAGCGAACATCGAGAGGCAATAGATCAGGCTAAAAATAATTCTGATTTGCCACCTCTTACACCTTCAGCGTGACAGCAGCTTACGCCTTGAGAATTCCACACAGTAGACTCCAATTGCCAGCATTCGCTCACCTCTGTGGAAATTATCTGCGTTTATCCGTGTTTATCTACCTTACATCTGCGGTTGACTATCAATCAAAGATTCATGCAATAAATCTAGTATCCACAAGTCCGCTGACTAAGGATTAATTGCCACTTCAATGCGACGGTTGCGCTGCCGATTAGTATCGGAACTATTATCCACCGAAGGGCGACTTTCCCCGTAGCCGATCGCCACCCAATGATACTTCTGACCGAGCACACCAGACAAATACTGCACCACAGCCTGAGCCCGCGCAAACGACACATTGCGATTGTCCGCCGCTTCCCCCGCGTCGTCAGTGTGGCCCGCAACGCGCACAGTTGCCCCCTCGTGATTGCCCAACTCCGCCACCAAATTGTCCAAAATCGCATTAGTTCCCGCGCGCAAAGAAATGCTGCCAGTATCAAACAAAACATCGCTGGGTAGAGTCACCATCAGCCCATCCCCCCCAAACACCGGATTATTGGCATTCTGTGGCGCAGTATTCACCGTTTCAGGGTTCAGACTCGGGCTGCTGCCGATCGCAGGTAAAGCAGGCGCAACACTTGCCGCCGTTTCCGGCGCCGCCAATTCCCGCGACATCAACTGCAAACGCTTTTCCAAAGTTTCCGTCGGGCGGCTGCTGCCCAACTGACTCTCCAAAGCCGCCGTGCGACCAATCAGCGCGTTGAGTTCACCCTGCAACTGTCTCAAATCCGACTGCAATTTCTCTCTCTGGGCAGGACTAACTTTTGACTGGGGAGTCGGTGTAGCCGTTGGTGGCGGAAGCGCCGGAATTGGCGTTGCTGGGGTGCGTTTCGGGCTGGAGGTCAAATTTTGAGTTACACGCAGCAATCTCTCTGCCAGCGGCATTTCCGTCGCGCCTGACGGATAAATTTGAGCGATCGCCATCCCCAAAACCCACGCAAAACCGCTGCCCACCCCCAGCAGCAGCAGTCGAAAAATCAGCGACAGTACAAGCAAACCTTTTCCCCGCGACTGGGAGACGCGAGTGGGGGGGATTGAAGGTTTTTGGTTAAAAGATCGCGTCATATTTCATCCCTCTCAGTGTACATACCAGATTAATTTCGATACTATCTTACCTATCCGATTTGAAATTTGAGATTTAAGATTTGAGATTTATCCTCCAATCTTAAATCTAAAAAATCAACCCGGTTTCTATAAATCTGGGGTTTGGTGGCGAAGCATCGAGGCAAAAACCGGGTGTCTAATCCGTTGCCTGCAAGCCTGAATCTGTTGGATAATTCAGTAAAACTTTTGGAAAAAAAACCGATGACTGACCCTTTAAATAGCCCTTATCCCGTTCCTTGGGAATGGATTAGTGCCACTCATGCTAAAGTGAGCTCCACTGCCGGCACAGGCCTCCGCTACTATCGCAGTCCATCCCTAGTATCAACTAACGGCCAATACGCAGCTTACAGTCGAATTGAGTTGCAAGTACAGCCGGAATTCTCCCGGTGTCGGGTTAGCAGCGTCATGTTTGTGGAAAATCTCAAAACCGGGGAACTGCAAACAGTGGCGGCTGCTTCGCCACTGGCCGAAAGTGGGATGTATGCTAGCGATGATACAGATATGTCCGGGACGATCGCCATTTTAGTGCCTGTTTCTTGGAATCAAGACGGTTCCCGCATTCTCGCCCGCGAATTTGAAGCACTTTTCAACTCTTCCGATATGTCCGACTACGGTGTCATTTGGGACAAAAATGATAATTACACTTATACCGTTGCTCCCGCTCGCAGTCTTTACACTCATGCTGTATTGTTGGGTTGGAGTCAAGTTTGTCCCGGAAAAGTTCTGTTCCGCGCCGGCAATTTGGGCGATCGATCTTGGCCTCTTTGTGCCGTTGATATGACAGGGCAAACGGTAGCAGTCACCGAGGACAAACCCCTAGTTTTCGGCAGTCAAGCCAGCACAGACTGGATCGAACCTAAAACTCGTTTTTAGACATTATGGCGGCATTTCCTTGGATCGGGCCAACCATTTTTTTACTGTCAGGTCAGTCTTTCAACCAATTCATTTTGACCCTGGGGCTGATTATTTTAGCTGTTGTTTTTGGTTTAACAGCGTTTATTTTTATTCGCATTTTCCTCAATTGGTTGCAGGCAAAATTCGATAACCATCACCTCTTTAGGCGATCGTTCACAAAAAAATCTGGTTATTTAACCGCTAATATTTCACAACCTGAAAAAGTTTTTTTAGAACCCAGATTTGTAGAAAGCGACGGCAATTTAACTGCTACTATTTTTGGAGGCAAAAGCGATATTTCAATAGCTTTTGAGCCGGAGATAATCTGCGAGAATTCAGCATCAGTTGCCTATCTCTATAAGCCGATCGCCCTTTGGCACGGACGCTTAATTTTGCCCTCAAACGAACAGCGCCAGCCCTACGGAACAGTGTTTTTTGAAGTAATAAATGCCCCCAAAAAATATAAAAGTTTTATTGGCAAAACAGCTTTTTTGAAATGGAGTACAAATCGCGAAGTACAGTTTTTTGTCCATGCAGTCAGTCAAGATATAAACTTCACACAAGAAACTAAAAAAAGTCAAAAAGCTGGCAATATCCATCCAGAAAGATTGAACGGCTGGCGAAATGTAGGCCCTTTAGAAACTCTAGCAGGCAGCAGACTTGAAGACAGCGTGACTGTGATGCTACGCAGACCCGTGATTGCGGTTAATTATAGCAGCAGCGATCGCCAGGATCTCACGATCGATCGCGAACCAGTACAAATTATCGGACGTTTCTGCGCCTTAGTCTCAATTTTACAGCGAAAAGAACCCGACAGCGACAAATTTATTGTCCGGCATTTCAACAAAACATCTCGACAATTTGACGGCGCCGCTGAAATCATTCGGATTCCCCAAGTACAGCCAGACAAAAATGGCGTAGCGAGGTCTACCAATCACCTGATCGAAAAATCGCCATTAAATCCAGACGGTTGGTACATTTACGGCGAAAGAGACGAAGACAGTATATTTGTAGTGCAGGCAATCGAACCCCGCAAAATTGCCAAATTAACACCAGATGAAACACATTTCGGCCTCACAAAATCTCTCGCTTATTTAAACAACAAAAATTGGGAAAATACACCAGCCCAAAAAGGGCAAGTAAAAAGAGTATTGTTAACCCCGAATGATGCTACAGAAAACGCTTCAATCTCTCCTTGGCAAGAAGGAGATATCGGGATAGTTATTCACAGTTTCGGGGGTATCGGCGGCAAAAAAGGCGAACGGCCACCACTGGGAATTGTCACCGGACATTTTGCTTTCGGAGTAGCAAAAGTAGTGCGCGATCGCTTTACCAGCGAACTGCGTTTTGACATAGAATACAAACAAGTTTACGCCCACAATCCCGACGGAATTGTTGCCGGTTCCAGCAAATGGCAAAGTTATATGGGAGACTTGCATCGCGGCTGGTTGGGCGATCGCCCGGTTTGCGATATAATCTGTAAATTAGACTGCGTGTGTTGCGACTACGATTTTGACGGGATAACCTTGTCGCCTTTAACCGAATTAAACCAGCAACTAGATATCATGATGGCCCGCTACCGCAGCGGAGACGGCACCGGTGCAAGTTTAGTCACCCCAGCAACTTCTTGCGTCCAAGATTCAAGTCAGGCAATTTACGCGACAATTAAAAAAATCACTTCCGAAATAGAGTCAAATCCTCAGATTCAAGACTGGTTGAAAACACATCCTACGGACGCACAAACCCAAAGATTTCACCAGTTAGTAGCATTAGGAGAAAGTTTAGAAACAGTATTAATCCCCCTCGGTATTGTTCGTCCAGATTGGCGAAAAAATTCGAGATTAACGGGGATTGATTCTGAACTGAAAAAAACCTTTTTTGCTGGTATAGCAACCCTGATAAAAGCTGCTATTAGTTACCGAACAATGTTGCCGAGGCGCACCCAAGATGAAATCGCCAAAGTTTTATTAAAACAGGGAGCCTTTTTGTGGATAATTCGCACAAATCAAGTCGGAGGATTTGACCCAGATATTGAGCCGATCGCACCAACAGGCCTTTAAATCAGCAATCGGCTTGTAGATGATTCGGCGATTGATATCAAATCCCTTGGCATCGTCCTGTATTCATCTCTCTCTTCCCTTTCTCTGTATCCTCTGTGTCTTCTGCGGTTTCATCATTCCGATACAACCGGAATTGATATGACAACTGACTGTTTGGACATTTGAACAATACCGATGCAACCAGAAACGATATGAAATCGCTACTAGAAAAACCAAGTCTGCCTCCGCCGACTAAGAGATTGAGGGAGTATTTAAGCGGGATTTGGTATCAGTCAACAGTCAACAGTCAACCGTTAACAGTCAACAGTTAACCGTTAACAGTCAACAGTTAACCATTACCAAGGAGTGACTTGAACTTTGCCGTCTGGTGCCAAAACTACGCGGAAATCAGCCAGCGGTTCCGCAGGGGGCCTGGTGCCAATGGGTTTGTAAAGCAACTCCGACAACGGCGTTTCGGATCTCTCGACTGCTGCCGAATTTTCCGGCTTGTAACCGACAATCGCCCCGTCTGGGGCCACACTCACCCGATAAACCAACTCCGCATCAACCGGAGGCTGATTCTTCACAACTCCATCAATTTGCTGGGAAAGTTTGCCCCTCAACAGGTCAATTTCCCCTGGATCGGTAATTGGCAGGGCTGCCACATCTGGGCTTGCCAAACCTTCAGCAACAGGGCTGGGCGTGCTTTCCGGTGAAGTGCTCGACTGCGGTGTGGCGCTAGGTGAAGCGTCCGGCTGCGGGGCGGGGATCGGAGTCGGCGAAATCGATTCGTTCGGAGTTTGATTTCCAGGCAGCAAACCGTCAGCAGGGGGCGTGGGATTGGGATTAGGCGAACCCGATCCGCCCGGATTCGGCGTCCCCTGATTTTGGCCCGCTGGATTGGGCTGCGGCATCGGATCTCTCTGGCGCTGGACTTCCGGCACCGGCACCAAGAAAAACGCCATCGCCGCCAAAGCCAAACTCGACACCCCCACCACAGCAGGTAAAGTCCGCTTCGCCAAAGGTTCGGCCGACTTGATATAACGCCTGGAAATTGGGGTTAATTGCAGCGACAATTCCGGCAGTGTCTGCGTGTCGGCAAAAAACTGATCGATCGCCTCTACCAAGTCAAATAGCTGTACCGTCGTCAAATCAACTTTTGCCGACAGTTCTGTTTTTTGATCGATTTGGGTGGCGCTGCCTGTGGAGACGGGTAGAACGGTCAACCGATGCACATTCCCGTCAATTCTGTGTAACTGCACCATACCCACATTCGGGCCGTAGCGATCGGGATAATGCACTCCGCTCATAAATTCTTGAGCGTAGCTGCTGACGGCCCTCACCAAGCTTTCAAAAAACTCCCGTCCCCCGCTTAGGGGTTCGCCAAGACCTGTAACATAGCATTCAGCGCTCATTAATATGGAAAGCACCGGCCGTATATCCAACTGGCTGGCTGCCGATCCATCGCTCAACCCTTCTAGAACCAGGGTGCAATTTGGCAGACTGTACTGACGCCTAATAGTCATTTTTTATTCAACTTCTCCATCAAACAGGCTAACCCAGAAGCGCTGCATTCCGGCTGTGCCTGTACAAAATAGCAGTTTGCTCAACAAGTTCAAAGCTAGTTCGTTGAGCTTGTCATCGGAATCGTAAGCTGCAACTAGCGATCGCTTGGGGTTCATGCGCGATCGAAAGTGAGCTCGAAAACGTTCTAAATACTCGGCCAGCGGCAAGTGCTGGTTGAGGGGGATATTTTTCGACCGCAACTGCTGCGAGTCTAGCAGCAACTGCCGAATTGTCGCGGTTAACTTACGCGCCATATTACAGGCGATCGCCACCAGCGCTTTTGCCTCCACCATGGTAAGCGAGCGGCGCTGGGTGTAGCGTCTCAGCGGGTTAGTATTACGCATCAGCCAAAGGGCCACCCGATTTTTGATAATTGATTCCAATTCCAGGTCCTTTGACACGGCCAGCATTTCTTCCGCACCTCCGAGATACAAGGCTTCGATCGCCAGCAACATCAAGTCAATTTGCAATCTGGCTCGGCGGGGACATCCCCCATCGGAGGGCGACAAGTCTGGCAAACTGTCTAAAATTAACGGGTTTGACTGGGTAAGCGAAGTTTCTGACGGCATTAATATCACGGCAACATCCATTCCAAACAAACTATACGGGCACGGGGGGTCTTGAGCAAGACAAATTCTCAACCAAGAACTTCTCTGGGATACTTTATTTTTATCATTGACTTTTAGGTATATTTTCTAATTTAGCAGCAACCGACCGTCACAGGCGAGCTCCGGCGGCCGGAGTTCGATCGCCCACTCCCCCACCCCGCCGCAGCTTTGTGATTCCTTGCTTCATGAGGGGAGAAGGGGAGAGTCGGAAAGCGTCAAAGAATTTCCCATTTCCCATTTCTTATTCTCTATTGGGATCAATCAATGTTGCTGCTTTTGGGGTTGCACCGCCGCTTCTCTTTGAGCCGTAAAATCAGTAGCCGCCGTCTTATCAGTTAGACTAATTTTTCCCTTGAGGCTTTCTTGCTCCACAATTCCGCGCATTTTAACAGAACTGTTTTGACCGGTTGCTCTGGAGTCGCTGCAACCCGCTAAATTAGGAACCGCACCCGACAAGTTCAATCCTTGAGTTTCCCACTTACCAAATAGAGAAGGTTTCTCCTCGGCTCTTTTTTCCCTGCCCTCCCTGCTGCCCGATCGCAAATTACCGCTCAAATAAACCCCCGATTGCTCGATTGTCAATACCAAAACATCAGAATTTAGACATTCGGGCAAATTTTTAGGATCGAAGCGATAAGTTCCCGCAATTGCCGGGGCAGCCTTTAAATTTGTTTCCCCATAAGCAGTTACTACTTTAAACAGCAGTGCAACTGAGCCGATCGCAATCCCGTAAAATGCCAGTGATTTCAGGCTTAAATGATTCATCATCTTGCTAATTAATAATTGGGCATTGGGCATGGGCATTGGGCATTGACCAAACAGGGCATGGGGTATTGGCCAAACATGGCATTGGGCATTGGTACTAACTCACAAATAACCAATAACCAATAACAACAGTCAACAGTCAACAGTCAACTGACTACATTTGAGGAAGTACCGATGCCAAGTGCGATCGAACTCTAACGTAACACCGTGCAATCAGTAGCGAAGAATGACACTGCACAGCCAATTCATCAGTATACTGTCCCAAAGTTTGGCGCTCAATTCCCCACTCCCGACTCGTACCCGCAATAGTCAAATCAGCATTAGCAGAAGCCGCAACCACTGCTTGAATGGGTTCAGCAGCCTCCACAATCGGAGTTTCAATGCGCGATCGTACCTCAACCGGTAACTGCTCCATCACTCGCTGAAAATCGTAACTCAGCTCGTTTTCAGCTTCCCCGTCAACCGCCACCCGCAGCACCGTCAAACGGCGTTCCTCGCTATTAACTAACAGTCTCAGCGCCAATTCTAAACCCAAATCATCGTGAATGTTTGCTGCGTAAGGTACTAACAAGTTATTCAACCTTTCCCGGCCTCTGTCAACAAAAATTGCTACATCCACCTTAGCGTTGCTGAGAATTTGGCCGACACGTCCTCCCAAACGGTTGCTGCTAAAAGTAGGTCTGTGCCACCCTACTAAAATCAAATCCGCGCGATCTATTTCCGCAATTTGTGCCGTCTCCCTGGCTACATCATTAGTAACCCGAATGATGGGATGTACGAATTTTCTCGCCTCCGGCAGTTCCAAACTCTCAATCAATTCTGATAATTTCGAGCGACGTTCTTGAATAATGCGATCGGCTTCCGCAGGCGTACTTTCAAAAGCATAGTCATCATTTAATTCTATCAAACTCAGAGGATGAACCGCCGCCGACTGTAAATCCTCACCACCCATACCAGTAGCAGGCTGCGCCAGCGCTACCGCTAGTCGCAGTAAACCTTTCTGCGTGCTGGGATTGGCAACAGGTACTAAAATTCGATAAGTGGGCAGCAATTTGTTAGCAGTTTCTTCATTGCTGTCAGCAATTTGTGAATCTTCTAATTCTGAATCCTCAGAGTTAACTTCTGAAATATCTAATCTAATTAACCGTTTTGGATAAGTCCACTCCAACAGCGGGGAAGTCATAAAAGTTGTCACTAAAGCCATGATGACTAACATCGTAAATAGTAGCGGCGAAACTACACCCAAGGAAAGACCGATATTTAGCACAATTAGTTCAGTCAAACCACGAGTATTCATCAGCCATCCCAGGGCTGAAGCTTCGCGGTTGCTTATACCACAGACTCTGGCGGCAACGTAAGTTCCGACGTACTTGCCGACAATAGCCACTCCCAAAACTGCGGCGCACAGCAGCCACAATTCGGGGCTGTTAAGCAAGCCGATTTGAGTCCGCAATCCGCTATAAGCAAAAAAGATGGGCAGCAGAAATATTAGTACAAAGTCTTCGGTTTTTTCAGCTAATTCTCTGGTTAATCCCGCATTTTTAGGCATAGCAGCACCCAGCAAAAATGCACCGAAAATTAAATGAATGCCGATCAATTCAGTAATTAAGGCAGAAGCTAAAACTCCCATGTAAATGCCGGAGAGCACTAACTGTGTTAATCTGCCAGTGCGGTTGTAGTGTTTGGAAAGCCGCTGCAAGAACCAGCGGACTACAGTCAGCATGAAACCGATGTAAATTAAAGACTCAATAATTGTCGGCAAAGCACCGATCATCGAATTAGTACGAGTAACTGCGATCGCCACCGCTAACAAACACCACGCCGTTACGTCATCTACCGCAGCGCAAGTTAGGGCCAGCGTCCCCAATTTTGTATTCTGCAAGTTGTGTTCTGTAATAATTCTTGCCAGCACCGGAAAGGCAGTAATTGACATGGCAGCGCCCAAAAATAGGGCAAAGGCTGTAAACGAAACGCTATTATTTGAAACGATGGGATACAGCAGCAGTGCTAGGATGCTTCCCAGGGAAAACGGCACTAGAATGCTGACGTGGGAAGTTAAAATCGCTATATCTAAATTGCTTTTGAGGTACTTGGGATTCAATTCCAAACCAATCAAAAACATGAAAAATATTAGCCCCACCTCAGATAGCACATTGAGGAAGGGAACGGCTTCGGCTGGAAAAAGTGCTGTTGCTAAATCTGGTACAACTAAGCCAAACAGAGAAGGCCCAAGCATAATTCCTGCTACAATTTCTCCAATGACTTGAGGTTGTTTGATCGCTCGAAATCCTAAACCTACAAGTCTCGAAAGTGCGATGACAATTAGAACTTCAAGCAGAACGAGAATGGGTATGGGCATGGCGTTTTTAGCTTTGGGATTTTTGCGGATCGAGAGGGCAGGCTACTAAAGCTGACTGAATTGCCGATCGAAAAAAATGGATACCAGCTAGATCGAAGGTAGAAGGCACAAGATGCGCACCAACAACGCCATTCTCTCACAAGCGAACAAAGGCTTTGGCAACCTTCCACCTGGATTTTTTGTTTTTAAGAAGCTCTTGCAAGTAACTTTAACCGCAGCGTGTACACCCCGCACCCAACCCCCCCATTAAATCTCACATCCGGGTGCCAAGCCAACCCTACGGATATCAGATTGTCAGAAAAAGTAGCGCGCTTGTGATAAACTAGAAAAGTTGTTTAAATTCGCACATCCGGGTTTTCGGGTGTTTCTAGGGCTCAAACCTTCAGAAATACGACCGGGTGGAGGATTAACCCGAATTAGGAGTTAAAAATACAATGCCAGTAGTCAGTTTGGCTCAAATGTTAGAGTCAGGGGTTCACTTCGGACACCAAACCCGTCGGTGGAACCCAAAAATGTCTCCATACATTTTTACAGAGCGCAACGGGGTTCACATCATCGACCTCGTGCAAACCGCTCAGCTTATGGAAGACGCCTACGAGTACATGAGAGTTGCCTCAGAAAAAGGCAAAAAGTTTTTGTTCGTGGGTACTAAGCGCCAAGCTGCCGGGATTGTAGCCCAAGAAGCTCAACGCTGCGGTGCTTATTACGTCAACCAGCGCTGGCTGGGGGGAATGCTCACCAACTGGACGACGATTAAGTCCCGCGTGGAGCGCCTCAAGGATTTGGAGCGTCGCGAGGAAATCGGCGCTCTCGATTTGCTGCCGAAAAAAGAAGCTTCGGTACTGCGCCGAGAAATGGCGAAACTCCAGAAATATCTGGGCGGGATTAAATCTATGCGGAAGATTCCCGACGGAGTGGTGCTGGTAGACCAACGCCGCGAGTATAATGCGGTGTTGGAATGCCAAAAGTTAGGAATTCCGATCGTCTCTCTGTTGGATACCAACTGCGACCCGGATTTGGTTGACATTGCGATTCCGGCAAATGACGATGCTATTCGATCGATCAAGCTGATTGTCGGCAAGTTAGCTGATGCCATCTACGAAGGTCGTCACGGTCAGCAGGGCGGTGACTCTGAGGAAGACTACGACTACGACGGTGGTTACGAAGGCGCTGAATATGATGTCGAAATCGAAGAATTGGATGACCCCGATTATGTAGATCCCGACGACGCCGCTGAAGCCGAGGGCGAAGAAACCGAGAGCTAGTATTGCCCTCGGAATCTGACACCAGGAAATTAAAAATTAAAGATTGAAAATTAAAAATAATTATTATTATTTTTAGTTGGATATTTTTAATTTTTAATTGTACATAAGCTGGTCTGCATTTAAATTGTATGTCAAAAAAGATTAAAGTCTTGTGGGGTGGGCGTCCCGCCCGCCCTGAATATACAATTTAAATGGGCGACTGCTTAGCACGAGTCTAAGTCATTAGTAGAGCTCTGGCAAAAGCATTCATTGTGTGAGGGCCAGAATTCATTCTGGCGCTACACTTACAAAGTCGGTACTAATATCCACTGGGTATTTCTTCACTTTGGTCTAATCATTAACATTAAAATTAGTGACTAATGACTGATGACTAATGACTGATGACTAATGACTAATAACTAATTTTGATTGGGAACTTAAAGAAGATGGCGGACATATCTGCAAAACTTGTTAAAGAACTGCGCGAAAAAACTGGCGCGGGCATGATGGACTGCAAAAAAGCCCTCGTTGAAAACGAAGGCAATATGGAAACATCCATCGAGTGGCTGCGGAAAAAAGGTCTGGCTTCGGCAGGTAAAAAAGGTGGACGAGTTGCCTCAGAAGGACTTGTAGGTAGCTACATTCACACAGGCGGCCGCGTGGGAGTCCTCGTGGAAGTTAACTGCGAAACAGATTTTGTGGCACGCCGCGAAGAATTCCAAAAGTTGGTGCGGGATATTGCGATGCAAATTGCAGCTTGCCCAAATGTGGAATACGTGAAAGTTGAAGATATCCCCGCCGAAGTTGTCGAAAGAGAAAAGGCAATTGAAATGGGCAAAGATGACTTGGGCAATAAGCCGGAAAACATCAAAGAAAAGATTGTTCTAGGGCGGATTGAGAAGCGCATGAAAGAGTTATCTTTGATGGATCAGCCTTTTATTAAAGATCAGAATATCTCGGTGGAAGAGTTGGTGAAACAAACGATCGCCCAAATTGGAGAAAATATCCAAGTGCGCCGATTCGTGCGTTTTGTCTTGGGCGAAGGCATTGAAAAGGTAGAAGCTAACTTTGCCGATGAAGTGGCAGCCCAAATGGGTGTTCAATAATCCCAAATTAAGATAAAGAATTAAAAATTAAAAATGTGAAAAATCAATTTTTTGCATTTTTAATTTTTAATTTTTATAAGACTTATCGACAGACTATATTTGTAGTGTGGGCACTGCAAACCTTACTACTACAGACAGCGTAAAAATGGAAAACTTGCGTAATATCAAATCCGTTAGCATCGGCATAGTAAATTAGAGTTCACTGTTCACTGTTCACGGCGTCAACCGTCAACCGTCAACCGTCAACATCATTCCGGTGTAACCGGAAATGATATAAGTCCTATTTTAATTTTATACGAGAGATATGGTGCGACCAAGAGAGCGAATAGAGCAAGATTTGGCAGGACTCGAAGAGGCTTTAGCAGCCTTGAAGTTGGAGTTTAGCAGTACCTACGAAGGTTATTTAACTGCGTTGGGACAAGCGGTGCGGCAGCAGTTAATTTTGGCTTGCTATCACCTTTGCACTCAAGCAGTACCGGAGTCGTTTCTCAAGTTGTCTTTCGAGGGGAGACAAAAAATGCAGCAGTCTGTAAGGGCTTTGGCTGCGGCGTCGGAGGAAAAATTGCGATCGCTGGTGACTGAATCACAAGTAGATGAAGAAATAGAGGAAGAGGAAGAAGAAGACGAAGAGGAAGACGACTTCGATGAAGAGGAAGACGACTTCGATGAAGAGGAAGACAAATCAGACGAAAAGGAAGAAGACGAAAAGGAAAAAAACCAAGTTTCCGCCATTAACTATCTATTTTCATTGGCAAATTATCAATTGCCAAACGCCAATTCCCCTGAAAGTTTGGCACGCTGGCAAAATAGTATTGAAAAGTCGATCGCCCATATACTCAAGCTGCTTTCTCGCGACACCAACCGCTTGCTGCAACAGTCGGGAATCTTGCCGAGTCAATTGCCAGAACCGGTTTTAGAAGCTGCTTCTCAAGCTGAATCCTCCGGCGATAGTGTTGCCGGGCCGCCTAACTTATTAAACTTAATCATTGAAACCGATGCCTCATCAGCATCGCGAAAACTGGCAGCAACCTTTGGTAGTAGGGCGCTGCACATTACAGCGATTAAACTGCGGCTATCGGAAATAGAGTTTGCCGATGCGGGAACCTCGGCTTGGCGCCAGCAAATTCGTAACCTGTCTGTAAAGTTGAACTCGCTGGGTCGCGATTACCAGAAAAAGCAGCGGGAACTCGCTGTGGTGGAGGCTGAGTCGGCTTGGCGGTCGAGTTGGTTTGAAGATTGATCGGATGTTGAGGGAAGAAGAAAGTTCGGCAACGGATTATGTAACGGATGTAACGGATGTAACAGATGTCAGGAAGCCGGAAGAAGTCCGATGGAAGTCGGAAAAACGTACAACTTTTAAGCTATTGGAAACCGGGTTTCTTTAAGAAACCCGGTTTCTCGGTGTTATACTTTTTTGGTGGAAGCTTCTTAAAAGAAAAAGTTAAAATTTAAAATCTAAAATCTAAAATCTAAAATCTAAAATTGATATGACTATCGATCGACCAGAATGGCAGCGATTGCAAAAAGCTCTTTCAGTAGAAGCCGATCGCGGATTTAACGACATCCAAGGCAGTCAATACCGCTTCAGCGAGTTTCTGGGCCTGAGTTTGAGACAACTTGCAGGTTCTGTGGTGGCTTCGGCGCGCGATCGAGCCAGACAACTAGCCACTGAATTTGACATCTACCCTCAGAAAGATCTCGAACAGCGCCAACATTCGATCGCCATTACGGTCAGTTTTCTGAGGCAAATGGAGCAAGTTTGGGAACAAGAAACTCGCCACCAGCAAGAACAAGTAGCACAAGTCAGACCCGCAAACGCTAACGCTTCTGAACCAACCGCCCCAACACTTTCCGTTCCCCGAACAGTACCCCTGAGTACAGCCCCCCCACCGCCCAGCCTGACTCTCGACCAACAGTTAACCCGCGTCACCGGCATCGGCCCCGCCAACGGCAACCGCTTGGTAAAACTGGGTTTATACACTGTATATGACTTGCTTTACTACTATCCCCGCAACCACATCGACTATGCAAAGCAAGTACAAATTCGCGAGCTAATAGCCGGGGAAACTGTCACTTTAATAGCCGAAGTAAAGCGCTGCAATTGCTTTTCTAGTCCGAAGAATAAGAAGTTAACCATATTAGAAGTAATTTTAAAAGACCGCACCGGAGAAATAAAAATTAGTCGTTTTTTTGCAGGCCCTCGCTACAGTAATCGCGGCTGGCAAGAATTTAAAAAGCGCGAGTATTGTACTGGTGCGGTGCTGGCAGCTTCCGGGTTGGTGAAGCAAGGTAAATATGGAATTACTTTAGAAAATCCTGAGTTAGAAGTATTAGACGACTCCGGCGGTGCGATCGAATCAATGAAAGTCGGCCGCCTGATACCAGTTTATCCGCTGACTGAGGGGGTGGATGCTGGTTCGGTGAGGCGATCGATTTTGGCGGCAATGCCGGCGGCGAAAATGTTGCCAGAATCCCTACCAGAAGATTTACGCGAGCGTTACGGTTTAATGGGTTTAGCCGATGCCGTGACTAATATTCACTTTCCGCTCGATCGAGATTGTTTGGCCGCCGCCCGCCGCCGCTTAGTTTTTGACGAATTTTTCTACCTGCAATTAGGACTTTTAAAGCGCCGCCAAACCCAAAGGAAAGCTCAAGCGAGTGCAGTCATCATTCCGACTGGCAAATTGATCGAACATTTTTATGAAATATTGCCTTTTGCCTTGACTAATGCTCAGGAAAGAGTAATTAACGACATCCTCAACGATTTAGCTTCGTCGCAACCGATGAATAGATTGGTGCAAGGCGATGTCGGCGCCGGCAAAACTGTAGTCGCCGTCGTGGCAATGCTAGCAGCAATTCAATCCGGCTATCAAGCCGCTTTAATGGCCCCGACAGAAGTTTTAGCAGAACAGCATTACCGCAAATTGGTAGGTTGGTTTAACTTGATGCACTTGTCTGTCGAACTGTTAACTGGTTCCACAAAAATAGCCAAGCGCCGCGAAATTCACAACCAATTAGAAACCGGAGAATTGCCAGTTTTAGTGGGAACTCACGCGCTAATTCAAGATACGGTGAATTTCCATAAATTGGGTTTGGCGGTAATTGACGAACAGCACAGATTCGGTGTACACCAGCGCGCTAAATTGCAGCAAAAAGGCGAAGCTCCCCACGTTTTGACGATGACGGCAACTCCCATTCCCCGGACGCTGGCGCTGACGCTGCACGGGGATTTAGATGTGAGTCAAATTGATGAACTTCCCCCCGGCAGGCAGGCGATTCAAACAACTGTACTATCGGCAAAAGAACGCATTCAAGCTTACGATTTGATTCGGCGGGAAGTGGCGAGCGGGCGTCAAGTTTATGTGGTGCTGCCACTGGTGGAAGAGTCGGAAAAGTTAGATGTGCGATCGGCAATTGAGGAAAAAGAAAAACTTGAAAAAAGTGTATTTCCTGAGTTTAAGGTGGGTTTGCTGCACGGTAGGATGAGCAGTGCTGACAAAGATGAAGCAATTTCTAAGTTTCGAGACAAAGAAACTGATATTTTAGTATCTACTACTGTCGTCGAAGTGGGAGTAGACGTGCCGAATGCCACGGTAATGCTGATTGAAAATTCTGAGCGTTTTGGACTGTCGCAACTTCACCAGTTGCGGGGTCGAGTGGGTCGGGGCAGCAACCGTTCTTATTGTTTGTTAATGCCTGGTTCCAAAACGGCGGAAGCTATGCAGAGAATGAAGGTTTTAGAACAATCTCAAGATGGCTTTTTTATTGCGGAAATGGACATGAGATTGCGCGGGCCTGGTCAGGTTTTGGGAACTCGGCAGTCGGGTTTGCCGGATTTTGCTTTGGCGAGTTTGGTGGAGGATCAGGAGGTTTTGGAGTTGGCGAGGGCGGCGGCTCAAATGGTAATTGAGAATGATGAAAGTTTGAATCAGTGGCCGGTGGTGCGGGATGAATTGGAGCGCAGATATCAGCGGATGATGAGTGGGTCGATTTTGACTTAGAGAGTTTTGGACGCAGCAACGGGGTTTTTAATATTTTGTAGTGGGCGGTTAAGCGAATATCTATCAAAGCCGGCTGTTTATTGCTGCCAAACCACCCCTCTCCCCGTAGGGCGGTTTATTTGCCTTTGCCTATTTAATGTCAGAAACCCGGTTTCTTGCCACAAAGTCCCGTAAAATCATAGTTTTTTTGTCAAGAAACCCAGTTTATACGGTTTTGCTGAGAATGGTGCAAAATATCAGGTTGAGCGAAGCGTCAAAAACACGAATTTGTTGGGTAGGAGTGCCTCAACTCAACCTACTTTCGGAGACGATTTTTCCCTTGGTCTAGGGTATTTTTATCAGTTGTCAGGCTTGGGGCACTTATTAAACCAAGAATCCTTCGCAGGAATGACGAGAAAGTGTCAAAATTAAGATAGTCCTGCCAGAAACAGGGAAAAGGAAATCCGGCCTGTACTGGCCTTACCAGGCAACATTCATTCCTCGCTTGTCACGCTTGCAGGTGGTCGCCGACGGTTCGTCGCATTTAATCTCAACAGTAATTATGAAAGATCTCACTCGTTATCGAAATATCGGCATCTTCGCCCACGTAGATGCTGGCAAGACCACCACAACAGAAAGAATCCTGAAACTGACAGGTAAAATCCACAAAATAGGTGAAGTTCACGAAGGCGCGGCGACTACTGACTTCATGGAACAGGAGCAAGAGCGCGGTATTACGATTCAATCCGCTGCTACCACCTGCTTCTGGAACGAGCATCAGCTCAACATCATCGATACTCCCGGACACGTCGATTTTACGATCGAGGTTTACCGTTCTTTGAAGGTTCTCGATGGTGGCATTGGTGTGTTCTGCGGTTCGGGTGGAGTTGAACCGCAATCTGAAACCAACTGGCGCTACGCTAACGATTCCAAAGTCGCTCGCGTCATCTACATCAATAAGCTTGATCGCACCGGTGCAGATTTTTACCGCGTTGTCAAGCAAGTTGATAAAATCCTTGGCGCTAAACCGATGGTGATGGTATTGCCGATCGGCATAGAAGAAAAGTTTTGCGGCGTAGTAGATTTGCTGACCCGCAAAGCCTGGATCTGGGATGACTCCGGCGATCCGATGAACTACGAAATTAAAGATGTCCCCGCCGATATGGTCGATGATGTCGAAACTTGGCGCGAACAGTTGATCGAACTGGCAGTAGAGCAAGACGACGCTCTGATGGAACAATATCTCGAAGGCAATGAACCGAGTATTGATGACCTCAAGCGCTGTATTCGCAAAGGTACTCGCGATCGGGCATTTTTCCCCACATACTGCGGCTCATCGTTTAAAAACAAAGGCGTACAGTTGGTTCTCGATGCCGTAGTTGACTACCTGCCAAACCCGATGGAAGTCACACCACAGCCAGAAGTCGATCTCGATGGGAATGAAACCGGCGAATTTGCCCTTGTCGATCCCAATCGGCCATTGCGGGCACTGGCGTTTAAGATCATGGATGATCGCTACGGTGCTTTAACCTTCACGCGCCTGTACTCAGGTAAGTTGTCCAAGGGCGACACCGTACTCAACACCGCCACAGGCAAAACCGAGCGCATCAGCCGTTTGGTGGAAATGCACGCCAACTCGCGCGAAGAAATTGAATCTGCCCAAGCAGGGGACATTGTGGCGATCGTCGGCATGAAAAACGTCCGCACCGGACACACCATCTGCGACCCCAAAAATCCCGCCACCCTAGAGCCGATGGTATTCCCCGATCCCGTTATTTCGATTTCGGTCAAACCGAAACAAAAAGGCGGCGAAGAAAAAATGGGAGCAGCCCTCACCAAAATGGT
The DNA here is from genome assembly GCF_036700965.1 of Microcoleus sp. Pol8_D6. Lineage (NCBI taxonomy): Bacteria > Bacillati > Cyanobacteriota > Cyanophyceae > Oscillatoriales > Microcoleaceae > Microcoleus > Microcoleus sp. Pol8_D6. Next base: position 27,929 of record NZ_JAUBPW010000011.1, read on the forward strand.
GCAAGAAGACCCATCCTTCCACATGGTGACGGATCTAGAAAGCGGCGAAATGATTCTTAAGGGGATGGGCGAGTTACACCTCGACATCAAAGTAGACATTCTCAAGCGCACCCACGGCATCGAAGTAGAAGTCGGCGAACCACAAGTGGCTTACCGCGAGTCGATTACCAAGCGCCTCGAAGACGAATACACCCACAAAAAGCAATCAGGTGGTTCCGGTCAATTTGCGAAAATTGGCTATGTGATCGAGCCTGGTGAGGTGGGAAGTGGCTTCCAGTTTGAGTCCAAAGTGACTGGTGGTAGCGTGCCGAGAGAATATTGGCCAGCGGTCGAAAAAGGCTTTGAAAGCTGCATCGACAAAGGCGTCTTGGCTGGATTCCCCTGCCTAGACTTGAAATTCACCCTACTAGACGGCGGTTTCCACCCCGTTGACTCGTCAGCAATGGCCTTTGAAATTGCTGCCAAAGCGGCCTATCGGCAGTCTCTGCCTAAAGCTGCGCCTCAGTTGCTCGAACCGATTATGAATGTTGATGTATTCACTCCAGATGATTACATGGGCGACGTGATCGGCGACCTCAACCGCCGCCGGGGGATGATGAAATCTCAGGAGACAGGGCAAACAGGAGCACGGATCAAGGCAGATGTACCGTTGAGCGAAATGTTTGGTTACATTAGCGATTTGCGTACTATGACATCTGGCCGCGGTCAGTTTTCCATGTCCTTCTCGCACTATGCTCCTTGTCCGAATAACATCGCTGAAGAAGTGATTAAGGCGGCCAAAGAACGTCAAGCCGCGAAGTAATGTATTGACTGTGACGAATCGATTCGTCGCAGTCAATAACCAACGTTAAAAACTAGATTTTTCTAGTTTTTAACGTTGGTCAATGGAAGTAAGCTGTTACGCATTTAAATTGGAAATTCGGGACAGGCTAGAAGCCCGTCCCACAAGAGTTTTATTGATTTTTGACACACAGTTTAAATGTAGAAGAGCTTATCCCAATTTTATTTTCCCAGGAGCGTTCGCTGTGAGAACTCGCTAGGGATATACAACCTAGCCAACGTCCTGTTTGCACTTATCACAAATGCTTTTTACTATCCAAAAGAGATGTTCCCTTCAAAAGTCTCTCTAATAAGGGCGATCGCGCATCAATAATCAAGATAATATTTGCTAATATACAATCAATAATTTAAAACCCTGGCAGGTAGCCATGACAGCCACCCTGATTCAAGCCCCAAGAGCCGGATTTCTGCTGAAAAACATTAGTTGGCAGACTTATGAATCTCTAGTAAACGAACTCGCCGAACAGCCGGGAATTCGTTTGACTTACGATCGTGGAAATTTAGAAATTATGACTCCATCAGCACCCCATGAAGGTAGTAAGAAAATTTTAGGCCGTTTTGTGGAAAGTGTGACTGAAGAATTAAATGTCGAAATTCGGAGTTTGGGTTCACTAACTTGTAGGCGCGAAGATTTGGCTCGCGGATTAGAACCAGATCAGTGCTACTACATCCAAAATGAGAATGTGGTTTGGGACAAAGAACAAATCGATCTCAATCAAGATCCACCACCAGATTTAGTGGTGGAAATAGACGTGACTAGCAGTTCGATTGATCGACTTTCTTTATATGCAAGTTTAGGCGTACCGGAAGTTTGGCGCTACGATGGAAATCGTTTAATAATTTATCAGTTGGAATCACAGGTATATGCCGAAAGAGATGTTTCTCCGACTTTCCCTTTTTTGTCGCAAGTTGAGATGCTGCGCTTTTTGGAATTGAGGAGGACTACAAAAGAAAATGCTTTAATTCGCTTGTTCCGGGAGTGGGTGAGGAGTCAAATTCAGTCAGGAGAGTGAAGCAGCAGGGCGATTCCCTTCGGGATAGCTCCGCTTCACGCACTTTGGAGATGATATCATATCGTGTAAAACATGAGTTTGTAGCGAGGACTTCACTGCGAGCGAGTTTTAGGAAGACTTTAGTCCTCACTACGAACTTAATTATAATTATTGACCCGGACAGGATATTATTCGCCAGCCAAATCAGCGCGAAACTTCTCCACAACTCGATTTAACTCCACCGAATGAGAGGCTTTAAATAAAATCCGATCGCCCTTTTCGACAAATCCCAACAACCGCTTTGCTAAATCTTCCCGCCCATCCTTGGCTGTAATATCTCCTATCTCCACAAAATGCAAACCCGCAGCGCCCCCAGCCATCGCCGCTGCTTCCTCAAAATCAGCAAAAACAAACAAAGCATCGAGATTCAAATCTCGCGCCGCCCTTCCCACTTGTCGGTGAAATTCGATCGCCCTATCGCCCAATTCCTTCATCGTTCCCAACACCGCAATCCGGCGCTTTCCTGGAGTATCTGCTAACAGTCTCATGGCCGCCAGCATCGACTCCAAACCAGCATTGTAAGTCTCATCCAGAATCACAATATCCTGTGGCAAATCGTAGCGGCGCGCCCGTCCATCCGGTAACTGCACAGACAAACCTTGCTTTAAAACTTCCCAATCAATACCTAAAACTTTTCCTACCGCCAAAGCCGCCAAATAATTTAGAGCATTGTGTCGTCCCGCCAGCGGCAGTGGCAATTCTATACCTTCTACTAATATTGTATCATGGTTGAGCAATTCTCCGCACAAATCGCCTTCTTCTAAACCGTAACTTAAAGTTTTTCCCTGCCAAACTTTGGCCGCAGTTGCGATTAATCTGTCACAATCGTGATTGAGAATAGCAATGCTATCCCCAGGCATTTCGGCTAACAGTTCGCACTTAGCTTGGGCGATCGCCTCTTCCGATCCTAATCGCCCGATATGTGCCGTTCCTACATTAGTAATTACCGCCACAGTAGGACGCGCAATTTGCGACAGCAGCGCAATTTCGCCACTCCCGCGCATTCCCATTTCAATTACAGCATAATTGTGGGTCGGTGAAAGCTCCAACAGAGTTTTTGGTACGCCAATTTCATTGTTGTAGTTATATAGAGTTTTAAGAACATTTCCCGTCGTTGACAAAAGTGCCGCAATTAACTCTTTAACAGTAGTTTTACCTACAGACCCAGTAACAGCAACTATAGGTATACTGAATTGGTCACGCCACCAGCGGGCGATCGACTGATAAGCTTTTAAAGTATCATCAACGCGCAACAGCGGAAAATTAGGCAATTCCTCTTGCCAATCTCGATCGACTATCGCCGCAATCGCCCCCAAATTCCGGGCTTTTGCCACAAATTGATGACCTTCAAAATGCTCCCCCCGCAGCGCCAAAAATACTTCGCCCCCCTCAAGAGTGCGCGTATCTGTGGCAATACCTGTCCCTAAAGCTGTCAAAACGCCCTCAGACACAGCAGGCAAAGGTACACTTAAAATTTCAGATAGTTGGGCGATACTTACACGACAAACCATAACCAGCACTCACATTTCAAATAATTATTTTCACAGCTAATTCTACCCCGCCCAACCTCAAATTTAACTAACAGCGGGCTGCGGATCAGGATTGACCTTGATCATCCTAATACTAAATCGTCTGCCCACTAAGAAATTATCCCGTACCCACCCACAATCTTTACCAATACTTTACACAGTCGATGGTGATTTAAGGCCTTGCTAATTACCAACAATTCATGTCATGCTGGTGTTGATAAATAGTTTAACTAAGCAAAAAATATCGATCGGCTTAAGCTGCTGACAGCTTCTACCCATAAGTCTCAGCCGGCGAGAAGCTTGGTTGACTCAATTATTGCGATTCATTTGCCAATTCATCAAGCTAATAGCGCTGAAAGCTCCTGCCCCACCCTCGGAGGGTTAATCCACAGTGAACGACTACAACAGACAAAGCCACGAAGAAGAACAGCTACTTTACAAGCATTGGCTGGAGTTGGTACAACGAGAGCAGCCGGCCGAACTCATCAGCCGCTTTCGCACATTGTTTATCCAGGGTACGGGATATCCCGATCGCTCGATCGCCGACGCACTCGATAAAATAGCACGCTCAGAACACGCCGAACAAGAATTCAAATACATCCTCAACCGCTGCTGCCACATCCTGATCAACCGCTGGCAAACATACCCCAGCAAGCAAGCCGCCATCCCTGAATTGATCGCTGTGTTTGAAGAAGCGCCCAAAATATTATTTGGATACAATCGATCGCGGGGGCGAGGCTCCATCCCCCAATTAGTAAATCAATTTACCGAAAGTGAGCAATACCTCACCCTCCAGCGCTTAGCGAAAGTCATAACTCACAGCAATGAAGATAGCAGCAACAGCAAAACCCCTGCTACCCTAGCTCTCGGAACCTTAATTCCCCGCTACCCTTACCTCTACAAACACTGCCTCCTCAGCGACGACAGCACCTACGAACAGCAAAAGATCATTAAAAAAATCCAAGCTCAAAAGCAGCAGCAATTTGAGATCAACCTCTCACAATATGTCGCCCACCAAGTGAGAAAGGCTCACATAGCGCGTCGGGAAACCTCCCTTTCCTTCGGCAGAAATATACAGCCTATAAAAAATCCGACCCTGTTGACAGACCCGGAACTATTCTTTGCCCTCAAGCAATTTGTCGGAAAAGTAGAAGGAGCCGATACCTACAGACAGCTAGCGGGCCGTTTCACGGCGAACGCCAGCACATATCAGTCCTACCGCTCCTTTAAAGACGACCTGTACGAATACCTGATTTCTTCTGTCACCGACGATCGCTACGGCAAACGTCTCTTTAACGAAAAATTGTATAAGCAACTACAAAATACCCTGCCCCACAGCGATGATCAGAAGTTTAACGAATTTTTAATGATCAGAACTTGCAGCCAGTTATTGAACTTTTTAGTAGTAGAGAGTCCTGTGCGGCCCAACCACTTTGTCTTCATCGACCTGATCTCAAACCTCGGGCCGACCCAAACCACAGGTTTGCTGCTGAAAATCGTACTAATTTGCGGCAAAGTCAAGCCCTACCTAGAAAAGCGACTGGCAATTTTGTTCGGTCACTACGAATGCAGTACCCGAGAAGGCGTCGTGTGGTTAGTCAAAGCCTTAGAAAACGTAAACCTAGCTTTGAGTACCAACTTTGGCAAGGTGGATGTATCTTTCCTGCGGTGAGAGGGCGTGGCATAACTTTCTCTGCTTCCACTGCAGGCAAAACATCACACCGATCAACCAGGTTTCTGAATACCCTAAAAGTTTTACCTTTAATTAGAACAACTTAATTAACTCCTGAAACCTACTCAAAAGACATTATTCTATGTTAAAGTACCAAGTGTGAATCAGATTCAGTTGCAGGCTTTGTTCATTGCTACAGAATTGTCTAAAAACTTGCCCTTCTGTATCGGCAGGGGACTCTCCGAAACTGAAATCTTCGCACTGTCTAAATTTTGGAGTTATTCCTCATGTCGATATACGTCGGTAACTTATCCTACCAAGTTACCCAAGAAGACATCACCACCGTCTTCGCCGAATACGGAACCGTTAAGCGAGTACATCTACCTACCGACAGAGAAACCAGTCGCCCCCGCGGCTTCGGTTTTGTAGAAATGTCCACAGATGCAGAAGAAGATGCAGCCATTAGTGCTCTCGACGGAGCAGAGTGGATGGGTCGCGACCTCAAAGTTAACAAAGCTAAGCCCCGCGAAGATGAAGGCGGCCGGGGCGGCGGCAACCGGGGCGGCGGCCCTGGAAAATTTGGTCGCGCAGGAGGGGGAGGCGGAGGAGGACGTTATTAATTTCCTCATTAATTTCCTCGGATAAAGATTTGAGATTGGAGAGTTGAAATTGGCGCGAGAGCTCACCTAGCTCCGAACCACTTCCGGCAGTTCCGAAAAACCTATGCTCTTCAAATTTCCATCTCTACCGGATTAAATATACCAAAAAGCCAAGGGCCTAACCCTTGGCTTTTTGGTATGAGGGTTGACGGTATGAGTCTGAAACCTGCTAAGCCAATCCGTTGCAGTACCGTCAGGTTCTAATCGTCAGGTTCAATGCTGCTGCTCAATCCGTGATTATTGAGCGTTTCAGCGTAAAACTCAGCGTGTTCGAGAGCGCAAACAATCACCAATCCCATCCCGTTAGTATGGGCTTCCATCATCACATTTACCGCCTGTGGCTGAGTCAGACTCGGTACCGTCGCCATCAAAGTCTGCACCACGTACTCCATAGGATTGAAATCATCATTGTGCAGCAGAACGCGGTAGCGCGGTGCAAGCTTGCGGACTGTGGAAGGCTTTTGAATAATTTCGACAGACACTAATCTATACCTCCTGACTTGTAAAATGTTAAAATTTGTCAACAATCTTGAGCCGGATTCCTCCGCTGTGCAAGACTATCTCACTTTCAGCTATTTTATTGAAATCTGAAAATTCAGACAAGGCAGCCCCTTGGTCGATCGCGAGCTGTGAACCCAACACCAAACCCACAGGGCGTGTCCTGGGCCCTCCGCAACCACATTCCTAGCGCCATAATATTAGAAAGGCGCGATCGGTTAAAAATAACAAACTACTACCTGTTGAGTCTCCAGAACTGAGGGAACGAACATTATATGAAACGCAAACCTAAATCCTACAACGACAGATTCAGCGGCGACCCATCCCGAGCAGATGAAGACTCCGACTACCCAGGCTCCTTTGGCGGACAGTCGCGGCGTCAACCTCAGTCCGGCAAACCCTCTTTTCTCAATTCCGCCACCCTAGGGATTTTAACAGCCGTCTTTATTCTGGGAATTGGCATTGGCATTGCCTTTAGCTCCACAGCTACAATTAGCCCAGAGAACGTAGCCTCCCGCGAATTTATTGATCGCAGCGCCCCGAACCCAGAACTTTGCGTGCAGTTTGGAGCAAGCGCGATGGTGACAGATATGCGCCTCTACGTCACCCTTAACCCCTTCAACGTCTACATCTCGCAGCCAAGTATGCGCCCCGGATGCGTTTTGCGAACCAATAACTGGGCAATTCTCGAACAAAGAAAACTCATCAGCCAAGACCAAGTGCGCGATTGCAAAAATCGCATGAACACCTTTGGCTTCACCGGCCCCCTGGAAGCTCAACCGGAAATTAACTGTATCTACCAAAACGACGGCGCTAAAAACCTGTTCCTCAATCAACCGGGCTCGATAGCTCCAACCAGTGAAGGTCAAAATTTCTAAATCGCGGATATAGCGGTTTTCAGTTGAGTCAATTACACATATGGGGTAGGGACTTAGGCTTGGCTTAAGTCCCTACTTTACTTCAAGAATGGAAAACTGCTCTAAGAAAATATTGAAGGAAGAGGTTCGAGGGAAGAAGAAAGTCTTCCTTCTTCCTGACATCCGTTACATCTGTTACATCCGTTTCAAAATCCGTTGCCGAACTTCCTTCTTCCTTCAAAAACCAAACTGGGGGAAATCTTCCGTTAACTTAACTTGCAAAATTTGACCGGGTTGAATCGTAGCAGGTTGAGGAGCAGCCACGTAAGTTGTAGCAACACCACCGGCGGCTCCCGCCAACAAACCGATACCAGAAAAGCCGCTCAGCAAGAACAAAGCTAAGCCACCAATACCAGTATTTCGCAACAAACTGCGATCGGAAGGCTGAACTCGTCGGCCTCCCACTGGCTCCGAGTGAGCCACCAGAGGAATATTGCGACCGTTGAGACTAATAGCTTCGACCACAAATCGACTGCCGAGGTTGGTTGTTTCAAACCGACCGATGACCGGCGTATTAGCAGGTACGATCGTATTACCGAGACCGTCGAGAATTCCCCCTGGCAGCAGCAACACTTCCTCTTGGCTGGGCTTCGCTTGCAGCCGCAAAGCCCGATCGCCGGGGTATAGCAAACTGAGCTCCGTGCCCGCCGGCAACAAGACATTCGCCCCAGCCGCAGCCTGCAAAGGAGCATTCGAGCGGCCGCGAGGAAGTGGTTCACCAAAAGTAAGCGTCCGCTGTTGGGGTGCAGCAGCAGGCGTTATTTGAGGGTCTAGGCGGGGTAGAGCAGCAGCTTGTACCCCACGGGGTTCGTCAAGGCGAACATTAACTAAAGGCACTTTTAGCGGTCGGATTTGGTCATTTGAAGTTGGCGACTGCGAAGAATTTGTAGCGGGATTCAGGGAAGTAGGAGGCTCAGCTCGATCGACCTCTGTGGCTGCAGTTGAGTTGGAATCTGTCTGCCGCTGGTTTTGCGGTACTTGTATTCCATGCTGGGGTTGAGTTTCGGAAGTTTCCATAATTCGAGTCGGTTCGATCGAAGGACGCAACACCCAGCGATTTTCTACCCCATTTCTTTGGAATTGAACTTGCCCTGCGCTGAAACCGACTCCAGGAGCCAAATTGAGCAGAATTCTCGCCGTTCCCGGTTGAAGTTGACTCACTCCCACAGAACGCACTCTACCTTGTGGGTATAGCTGAGTTGCATCTACTCCGATCTCAGTATTGGGCAAATCCACAGCAATCTGAGACGGGTTGAGTAGAGAATATGTGGGGGTTGTTCCCTCTGGGAGAGTAATTTCTAGCTGATTGGTCGCCGGATCGAACTTCCAACTTGTTACTGTAGAAGCATTTGCTGGTTCCAGTGTTGCCGGCACTGTCGCAACTGCAGCGACGACTGCTAGACTCAGACTCAGTGACTCGATCGCAAACAATCCCGCTGGTAGAGAATTAACAGTCACTTTTTGTAAGTCTTCCCCAAATCTGGTGAGTATTTTTTTGTATGGCATGGCGGCTGGGTGAAAATTTTGATCTGAAATAGATTATGGATGGGAAAATTTGGCCTTCGGAGGACGCTGAAAGTTTAACATTATTGCGATATGAAAAATTTAACTAAATGGAAATTATTGCGATCGCGCTTCGTTCTTAACAACAAGTGGTGTCAGGTTAGACAAGATGAAATAGAATTGCCAAGCGGACAAATTATAGACGACTTTTTTGTTAATGTTCGACCCAATATCGCCCTCGTATTTGCCACGACAAAGCAGCAAGAACTTGTATTAGTGCGGCAATACAGGCACGGAGTAGGCGAAATTTTGCTGGAACTGCCTGCTGGATCTTTCAACCCTGCTGAAGAAAGTGGCAAATGTGCTGCCGCCAGAGAACTTGCCGAAGAAACGGGATATGTTGCTGAAGAAATTTTGGAACTAGCAACCTTATATGATAACCCCGTAAAAGATACCAATTCTATCTACCTCTACTTTGCTAAAAATGTCAAATTTGCCAGCAAAATACAATTAGATATTACAGAAGATATTGAAGTAGTTTTAGTCCCCGTTGCCGAAGTCTCGGTAAAAATAGAAAACCGAGAAATTTGTGTAGCCGGAAGCATCGCAGCTATTTTTTTAGGATTAGACTTTTTGAATAAACAGCGGTAAGGTGCTGTGTGAATAGAACCTTATACGCTGTTTAATGCGGTTTGTTATTAAAGAGAAAGAGAGAGAAAATCCAGAGCAGTGAGAGAATTATCAGCGCCAAAAACCTGAGCCAAAACCTGACCAGTCTCTGCAACTTGCAGCAGTGTGGCATTCGCAGTAAAGTTAATTTGCAAAGCCTCAAAACTCAAGCCACCAGCCAGAAAAAACTTATCACTTCCTACGGAAAAATTGAGCACAGTATCCAGACCACTGTTAGCGCTTAACACAAAGTGATCATTCCCAATCCCCCCAATCAAAGTATCATCTGAGCCATCACCAAACAGCCAATCATCCCCAACACTCCCATTGAGAATATCGCGATCTTTCCCTCCATAAATAGTGTCATTACCATCATCACCATTGAGAGTATCTTGACCTTCATTGCCGTATAACAGGTCATCGCCCCTACCACCATTAATACAGTCTTGCTGACCGTCAGAGCCCACAGCGCCTCGCTCATTTTGCCCACGATCGCCACTAATGGTATCGTTACCTTCATCGCCACACAAAATATCGCTGCCCGAGTCGCCGTAAATCGAGTCATCGCCAGCATCTCCCTGTACTACATCATCATCCTTGCCACCACGAAGGGTATCGTTACCAAAACCCCCATCGAGAGAGTCGGAACTCTCACCCCCATTGAGAAAATCATTTCCATCTCCCCCAAACAGCAAGTCGCGGCCGTTGGCATCCAACACTAACTCGTTTTGCAAACTACCGTAAAGCGAGTCGTCTCCCTCATCGCCGACAATCGTGTCGGAACCGAGTTCTCCCCAAATCCGGTCGCTGTCTTTGCCACCGTAAACTAAGTCATTACCTTTGCCGGCAAAAATGCTGTCGTTACCGCTACCGCCGCCGATGATGTCGCCGGTGTCGTTGCCGAAAATTAAATCGCTTTCATCAGTCGCCACTGTACTACCTGCTGTAGTGCCGTAGTCGCCGATGATGGTGTCGGAACCTTGATTGCCGTAGAGAGTATCCGAGTCAGTTTCGCCGAAAATTTGATCGCCCCCTTTGCCTCCAAACAGCAAATCCCGTCCGTTGCCACCCAGCAAGGTGTCGTCTTGTTCTTGACCGTGAAGTAAGTCGTTGCCATCGCCTCCTGTCAGCAAATCGAAGCCGTCGGGGTCACTGTCTAGGGAGTTGAGTACGCCACCAAACAAAGAGTCGTCTCCCTTGTCGCCGTCAAGGGTGTCGGGGCCTTTGTCACCCCAAATCAGGTCGTTGTCGATGCCACCATAGGCGATGTCAGGGCCTTTGCCGGAGTAAATCGTGTCATTGCCTTGAGTGCCGGCCATGGCGTCGCCTGAAGAACCGCCGAAAATTAGGTCGCTGTCGTTGTCGCTTAAGTCGATGTTGTTGCCGTTGTCGCCGACTATGGTGTCGACACCGCGATCGCCGTACAATGTGTCTCCGTTGCGATCACCAAAAATGCGATCATCTTGTTTGCCACCAAATACGGCGTCGGTGTGTTTGCCGGCGTAAATGATGTCGTTGCTTCTACCTGCTGCGATGAAGTCTGGCTGTTGTTCGCCGAAGATGATATCGCTGCCGCCTTCACCTAATACTGTGTCGTCGCCTCCAAAGGAGAGAAACAGTTGGTTGGTTTCGTTTCCTGTTAAGGAATCGTTTCCGGGAGTGCCGATGCTGGTGTTTTGGATGTCGATGAGTTGGGCGGCGTTGGAGTCGAAGTTGAGTATCGGCTCTGGCTGGGGTTGGATAAATGTGAGCGGGGGTAGCAAGGGCAAGGGGGCGCAACCGCAACTGGTATCGGGTTCGGGTACTGGGTTGAATATAGGGGTTGGTTCTGGCGCTGGTGTGGGTGTTGGTGTGGGTGTTGGTGTTGGTGGTGTTGGTGGTGTTGGTGTTGGTGTTGGTGTTGGTGGTGTTGGTTCCGGCGCTGGTGTGGGTGTTGGTTCCACTGCGGGTGTTGGTGTTGGTTTCACTGCGGGTGTGGGAGTTGGTTCCGCCGCTGGTGTTGGTGTTGGTTTCACTGCGGGTGTGGGTGTTGGTTCCGCCGCTGGTGTTGGTGTTGGTTTCACTGCGGGTGTGGGTGTTGGTTCCGCCGCTGGTGTGGGTGTTGGTTTCACTGCGGGTGTGGGTGTTGGTTCCGCCGCTGGTGTGGGTGTTGGTTCCGCCGCTGGTGTGGGTGTTGGTTCCGCTGCTGGTGTGGGTGTTGGTTCCGCTGCTGGTGTTGGTTCCGCTGCTGGTGTGGGTGTTGGTGGTGTCGGCACGGGTATCGGCGCGGGTGCCGGTGTTGGTGGTGTGGGCACGGGTGTCGGCGTCGGTATCGGTCCCTTAAGGGGAATGAGAGAGACAGTGGCGACTGCCGCACTGGTGACGCCGAGGTTATCTGTAGCGCTGTAGGTGAAGTTAGCCCCTATGAAATTGCCCGATGCCTGGAAGAACAACTGGGTAATTTGCTCGGCTGTAAGGGTTTGACCTGCCGTGACCCGCACTCCTTGGCTGGGTTCGCCTAAGAACAGCGTGCCTTCATTGGCTGGCGGTAAGGTGTTTACGATAAAGGAAACCACCGTCCCGTCTGGGTCGGTTCCTCCGAGTCCGGGGATGTTCACGGTTGTTCCCAGCAACAGAGCGAGGCTGGAGTTGTTGGCGATGGGTGGCTGGTCGGTGGGAGGTAATAGGGCTAGCAGGGAGGCTGTAGCGGGGGCTGGACTAATAGCGCCGCGGCGGTCTGTGGCGCTGTAGGTAAAGTTGGTGGCTGCGAATTCGCTGGTTGCTTGGAAAAATAACTGGCTGATTTGAGTTGTACTCAGTCTTTGGCCTGCCGTGATCCTGATTCCCTGGCTGGGGTCGCCCAAGAACAGGACGCCTTGATTTGCCGCCGGCAGGGTGTTGATAGTGAAGGATTCGATCGAGTCGTCGGGGTCTTTGGCTGTCAGCCCTGTGAGGTTGACGGTGCTCTTTGGCGCCAGTGTCTTGCTGAAGTTTGTCGGTACCGGCGGGTAGTTGAACGCCAGCGACACCAGAGAAACTGTGGCGGCAAGACTGCTGCCACCGAGATTGTCCCTGCTGCTGTAGGTAAAATTAGCTCCTGTGAAATTGCCCGCCGACTGGAAGAATAACTGCGTCATTTGCTCGGCTGTCAGGGTTTGACCTGCCGTGACGGCGACTCCTCCCGTTGCGGGGTCGCCCAAGAATAGGACGCCTTGATTTGCCGACGGCAGGGTGCTGATGGTGAATGTAACCACTGTGCCGTCTGAGTCTCTGCCTCCGAGCCCGCTAATTTGGACAATGCTGTTGGGCGCTAGCGCAGCGTTGCTGCTGTAGGCTGATGGAGGTTGGTTGGGTGTGGGCTGGGCGAGTAAAATGGCGGTGGTGACAGTGGCTCTGGACTCGGAACCGTTGTTATTGCTGGGTTCGGGGTCAAAAGTAGTCGATCGACTCTGGGAAGTATTGCTAATAGTGCCCGTCGCTGGAACGACTAATGTTACCTCGCGGTTGATGTTGCTGCCGCTAGTCAAACTGGGAATTGTTGGGAAGGTGACAACCCCTGTCACCGGGTCGTAAGTGCCGTTATCGGATGCGCTGACTCCCGTTAAACCGGGAATGATGCTGTCTGTAATCACTACGTTTTCAGCAGCATTCGGCCCATTGTTGGCGGTAGTTATAGTATAAGTCACGGAACTACCAGCAGGAGCAGATGTGAGACCGCTCTTGGACGTAACCAGGTCGGCCACAGGATCGATCGAGGTAATGACTTGACCCCCCGCTTCACCCGGCACTGCGACTGTCGAGCCGTTGTTGTTTGTTAAGTCCGGGTCAAAAGTGTCTGATCGACTTAATACAATGTTGGTGATGCTCGTCAGGGTAGGCGGGGGTACAAAAATTAGGCGGCGGGTGACACTGCTGCCGCTGGCTAAAGTCGCGATCGCTGGAAACTCGATCGCCCCTGTGGTTGGGTTGTAGGTTCCGCCATCGAACATGCTGACATTAGTTAAGCCGGGAATCAGGCTGTCGGTGATGACTACGTTGGTCGCAGGACTCGGCCCGTTGTTGGTAGTAGTAATTGTATAAAGTAGCGTGTCGCCTACCTTGATGGTGGCCGGAGCCGTTTTTTGGGTGACAACATCGGCTACAGCCTCGATCGAGGTAATGACGGTGGCGTTGAGGTTTGTACCGTTGTTGTTGGTCGGAGTGGAGTCGGGAGTGATGGAGGTACTTCTGGCCGTGTTGCTGATGGAAGTTAGGGTGGGCGGTACTGTGAAGTCGATCGTCCGGGTGACAGTCTCCGCGTTGGCGATTGCCACGGGCGCGAAGGTGACAATGCCGGTTACTGGATCGTAAACGCCGCCGTTCGATGCCGTGACTCCGGTTAACCCAGGAACTATGCTGTCCGTGATGGTTACAGCTTCTGCAGGACTCGGCCCTAAGTTGACTGTGGCGATCGTATAGCTGACCGAACTACCAGCAGTAGCACTCGTAGAGCCCGTTTTTGTGGTTGCGAGGTCGGCGTTGGGCGCAATACTTGTCGTAACCGTAGAGTTAGTGGGAGTGCCGTCTTTGTTGGTTGTCGAACCGTTGTTGTTAGTGACGATCGGATCGAAAGTCGCCGAACTGCTCCGGGCCGTGTTGCTGATGGCAGTAACGGTGGCTGGGGCACTGAAACTCACAGTGCGGGTCGCAGTAGCCGCATTTGCCAGCGCTGTCAGTGCTGGAAAGGTGACAATGCCCGAAACAGGGTCGTAAGTCCCCCCGTCCGATACGCTGACTTCTGTTAAACCCGGAATAATGCTGTCAGTGATGGTCACATCGGCAGCGGGGTCTGGGCCGATGTTAGTCGTAGTCAGCGTGTAAGTCACGCTTGACCCGGCCGAGGTAGTCACAGGGCCACTTTTGGTAGTAACTAAATCCGCGACTGTATCAACAACTGTGGTAGAGACTACACCAGGCCCCTCGATTTGCCCTGGCGCGAGTATACCGCTGTTGTTGCTGAGGTCGGGGTCGAAAGTCGAGCTAGTGCTGAATGCAACGTTGGCAAAACTGCTACCGCTGGTTAAACCGGGCGGCAAATCAATAGTCAGGGTGTAAGTCACAGTCTCACCCGCATTGAGAACCGGAATTAACGGCCAGGTGACAGCTTTCGTTTGGTTCACGTAAGTGCCGTTGTTGGAGGCAATCAGAGCCGGCGGCAATCCGCCCGAAAACAGCAGTTCTAAAGGTATTTCGTCTTGAATCAGAACATTTGTAGCAGGCGCTGGCCCCCTGTTTACAGTAGTAATCGTGTAGGTAATGCTGCCTTCGGATTTGACGAACTGCGGGCCGGTCTTAATAGTGGCAACCTCTGCGGCGATACTGGGAGGATTGATAGTTTCAACTACCAGGTTTTGAACTTCGTGAATGTTGTTGGCGGCTCCTGTGGAACTGCCAAAACCAAATTTAAAAATTGGCGGTACTGCGCCGTTTTCAGTTGCTAAGTTGGGGATGTCGATCAATGTAGTTTCGTAGATGTCGTCGAAATTTTCATCGAAGGCAACGGTGAGGCGAGAAGGTTCCACCGGATCGTTAGATGGATTCAGCGTAATTTGAACGGATCTTTTGGCTAAATTGCGATCGCTCGTGAACGTATTGCTGAAGTTAAAAGTGGTGCCGGGAGGGCCGATAAAGTTAATACTCGTAGGAATGTTATCGATGCCGAAGGGAACGATCGCATTTGTTAAAAACGGATAACCCTTTGCTTGATTTCCTCTAACAGTTACTGAATCAGGTCTGAAAGAACCAATAGAGGAGCCGGGAATCGGAGGCGGCTGTGGGCCAGAGCGCCCTTCTGTAGACGTTGAAAAATTGCCAAACTCGTCAAGCCCAATGCCTAAATAACCTCCCTCAATACCGGGTATACCCGTTCGTGGAGCGTAAGCCAGAGAACCGCCATAACCCCCAGTCCTGGTTGGACTAACAGTGCCGTCAATCAAGAAGAAACCCAGCCCGTCTCCTGGCTGAGGGCTAATAAAGGGGGCCGGAGGCTCAAATTGCTCGCTTGAACCGTAAGAATAAAAATCAAACTGGACTCTGAGCCCGTCGGTTGAGGGAATGGGGTTGTTGTAGATGACGAAGGCTTCTCGGAGGTTTACTGCTGGAGTTAATAGCAGAGCGCCATCGCCGGGACTTGCACCGCCCAAAGCCGGAAGTACGCCAGATACAGTGCCTCCGGTAATGCCGGGGATAAGTTGCTCGGCTGCTGGAACCCCGCTGCTGGGATCAAACAGTGCCCCGTCGTTTCCCCCGTAAATCCAAGGCCCCCTAACTGTGGAGTTTTTGAAAGTTTCGTTAACTAATGTGCCGAGGGCGTAAGGGTAGGCTTCGATCACTTCTTTTTCAATGGCGATTCTCGCCTTTATTTCCCCGATCGCAAATTTTAATTGCCAGTCGCCGCCGAGTGCCGCACTCCCCGTCAAGTTGTCGGAAGCTGCAATATCTGCACCGACTATCAAGCTCAGCCCCCGCACGAAGGCCTCGCCGCTTTCCCCCGCTGCGACGCTGCACCCGAATAACAAGATATCTCCTCTCTCGCTGAGGGCTTTTCCCCACTGCTGTAACAAATGGCTGTAAGTTTCTAAGTTGTCGTTGCAGAGTTCGATCGACCCTAGCTGCACCAGAGCTTCTCGACCGTGAGAAACTATCTGAAGGCTGTCTAAATCGCTGTAATGGGTCAAAATTCTAGTAATTTGCTCGACTCCATCCCGCGTCGAGTCCAATACAAATACCTCTGTATCGGCTGTTGCTCCTCTTGCCAAGCTGTCGCAGTTCTCTACTCTGGCATCGAGGAACAGTACATTTTTTAGAGTCCGAGGGGGCAACCACGGGGGGTTTGCCCCTACGGTGGCTCGCAAAAATTCTCTGTGGGGATGCCCAATTCCCCTGTCGCCACGCAGTTTCTGGGACAGGGGCAACCACGGGGGGATTGCCCCTACTGTTTTTACTTGTTTTATGTTTTTTTTCTGATAATAAGTTGCGGTGGTTCGGGATTTTTTGCCCGCAATCCTGGCGGTAGAGTCACATATTTGGGGTGTGATAAAAATTGGTTTGTTGCAGATGCTTTGCATGGTCAAATTGGCTCACGAATTGTAGATGATGTACCCATTTCCAGATGATCATTATCACCTCTTGAAAAGGTTTAATTGCAGAGTAAGATGCGATGCAGCTTGACTTGGATCAAGAGCAAAAAGCGAATTTTACTCAGCACAAAGCACTGCTACATTGATATTTGATAGCATTGCCAATATCGCCGGCAGAAGCGCTGAGGATTTGGGGTTTAAATCCCCATAATCTCTCTATCGGGTGATATTTTGCCTTCGACTTTTTTCTTTTCTGTTAGCGAGTGTATCTGTTACACGCTTATCTCTTACATCCCGCAGTAGATAATCACACGAGTTCTCAAAAATTTACTTGATGAGGTTTTCTGTACATCGTCTAATGCACTTTCTTGGCAGAGAAAATTCACTATTTCTAGAGGTATAAACCTGGTGTGAGGGACGAAAAGACTTCTTTGCAGCCCTCGCTCCCGGTAAAAAACTAGGTTTCTTTGGTTTTGGTGTGCAAGCCCTGTTAACAATAGCAACCAGACATTAATTAGGGAGTGATAGCCGTCACATAATTATGGCGACCGTGCCCGAAGTGTCATTCAACTGAGATCTTTTACCATTCTCAATAACCCTTCTATGGGGGGGTTCTCCTGCCCAGCCCATAGGAAAATTCACTTGTGAAACAGGCCTGAAAGCCTATTCTTGAAAATGGTGCAACATATGAGATTCAATTGAAATCGGCATACCCTGTATCGACGAAGCATCTTAAAAATTCATGACTTGCAGTCTGGAGATAGCAATCTAGGTTTGAGACTGTTTCGCTACGATCGCAAAAACAGATTAGTGCCGCCCACAAGCAACTTCTCAAACTATCCACAAGCTAGTCTTCGAGCTGGTTTCTGTTTAAGATAAAAGCTCGGGACAATGTTTCGTGCAGAATTTTTCATGATGTTTTGGAGAAACTGATTTGGAGATTTACCCCTCAGCTACTTACGATTTTTGTTGGCTAATTTTCTTAACTGCAGGAGTTACGCGCAGGAGACGAGAAACCCAATTTATTTCTAGATTTATCGCCACCCAACCAAAATTTATCATCTAAACTTCGTTTCTGATCGTAAATCCTCAACTAAAAAAACACCGATCGCAATTCCCCTGTTATGGCAACTTTAACCACCAACTGTAACCAAGCAATAATGTTCGATTAGGTTTTAACTGCTGAGTTTGGGCGTTGGTCGTCCAAAACAAGCTTCAACCATAATCCTTACACGTAAGTACATATTAACTCATTGATTATTACATCCGCAAATAGGCGTAGATACAAGCACCAATATAAGCTATATCTTTTCACCGCGAGCGTCAAGAGTTCTGGCTTGGTAGTACCGACAATCTTGACAGGGTCCAGAAGGATTGACTGCGCAGCGAATGTAATTAGAGCGGGCGTTATACTCGCAAGTGATATCGCCGATCGCATAACCGAGGCTTTGTATGTAAGTGCGATCGGCAGTTTGTAGTTGAGTTCGCATGGATCTATTCGCTACCGCCAGTCTGGCCGCAGCAATTCTATCGCGGGCTTGGCTCTGGGCAGAGCGCATCACCCACAAAGACAGCAGCGAGGGAGCTAAACCTATAAAAATAATCAGGAGAGCAGTTAGCACTTTTTCAGAGCTTATGTGGAGAATATTTGTTTTAATTTAGGCGATCGGCAACAAAAAATCCTCCTCGATAAGACGGTTTTAAATAATAAAAGTTCCCGCTCAAGTCTCAAACTAGGCCGCCCCTGTGTTAACCGTTAGCTGGCGGCTGAGGAAGGCGAATTAAATAACTTATTTAATTGTTATTGTGGGACGGGCGGGACGCCCATCCCAGAAACTTTTTGAGAAACCCGGTTGCTCTTCAAAACCAAAACGGTTAAATCTTAGCAACATCCCCCGCTAAATCCATCAACGAACCCGCGCCTTCCACCTTAGCAACATCCAACAAAGTCTTCAAAACCGAATCGGGATTCAAACTAATCGAATCAATTCCCAACTCAACCAAGAAACGAGCAAACTCAGGATAATCGCTGGGCGCTTGACCGCAAATCCCAATCTTGCGATCGTACTTTTTGGCGGCTTTAATGGCAATTGCTACCATGCGCTTGACAGCTTCATTCCGTTCGTCAAAGATGTGGGCGACTAAAGCAGAATCCCGGTCTAATCCTAATGTTAGCTGAGTTAAATCGTTAGAGCCGATCGAGAATCCATCAAAAACTTGGGCAAATTCGTCAGCAAATATGACATTGCTCGGCAATTCGCACATCACATAAACTTGCAAGCCGTTCTCGCCCTTAACTAAACCGTGTTTTGCCATCTCGGCTAACACTTTTCGCCCTTCATCCGGGGTGCGACAAAATGGAATCATCGGAATCACATTTGTCAAGCCCATTTCGTCGCGAACTCGCTTTAATGCTTTGCATTCTAAAGCGTAAGCTTCGCGGTAATTTGGGTCGTAATAGCGAGAGGCGCCACGCCACCCGATCATCGGGTTTTCTTCCTTGGGCTCAAACTGTCGCCCTCCCAAAAGATTAGCATATTCGTTGCTCTTGAAATCGCTCATCCGCACGATAACTGGATTTGGATAAAATGCGGCGGCAATTGTGGCAATCCCGTGGGCGAGTTTGTCGGTGAAGAAATCGGGTTTGTGTTGGTAAAGTGCTGTCAGGTTTGCAATTTCTTCTTTGACTGATTCATCCACCAATTCGTCAAAGTGAATCAGTGCCAGCGGGTGTGCTTTAATGTGATTGGCAATGATGAATTCCAACCGCGCTAAGCCTACGCCGTCGCAAGGAATGGCTGATAAACCAAACGCCTCTTCTGGGTTCCCGACATTCATTAAAATTTGAGTGCGGGTGCGGGGTAAATTCTCGATCGCAGTTTCTTGAATTTCAAAAGGAAGCAAACCCGCATAAACTTTGCCTTCGTCTCCTTCGGAACAAGAAACAGTGATTTCTTGCCCGTTTTTTAAGATTTGGGTGGCATCGCCAGTACCGACAATGGCGGGAATTCCCATTTCTCTGGCGATGATGGCGGCGTGACAAGTGCGGCCACCGGAATTGGTGACGATCGCACTTGCTTTTTTCATAATCGGTTCCCAATCGGGGTCTGTTTTGTTGGTAACTAAAACTTCTCCTGATTGAAATTCAGCGATTCTGTGAACATCTAAAATTACGCGGGCTTTTCCTTGTCCGATTGATTCGCCAACGGCGCGTCCTTTTGCTAAAACTACACTGCTACCTTGCAATTTGTAGTTTCGCAAAACTTTAGCAGATTTTTGAGATTGTACTGTTTCTGGTCGTGCTTGGACAATAAACAATTCGCCCGTGTTGCCGTCTTTTGCCCACTCAATGTCCATCGGGGTATAAGTTCCGCGCACTTTAGAGTAGTGTTCTTCGATGATGACTGCCCATTTGGCTAGTTGCAGAATTTCATCATCTTGTATGGCAAATTTATTTTTTTCGGCTGCTATGACGGAGACATTTTTGGTGTATTTAGAACCGCCGATATCGTACACCATTTTGAGTGTTTTGGTGCCAAGGCGTTTGTCTAAAATCGGGAGAAAACCTTGTTTTAATGTTGGTTTAAAGACGAAGTATTCGTCGGGGTTGACGGTGCCTTGGACGACGTTTTCGCCTAATCCGTAGGCGGCGGTGACTAATACGGCGTTTTTGAATCCAGTTTCGGTGTCGATGCTGAACATGACGCCGGAGGATGCTAAGTCCGATCGCACCATTTTTTGGACGCCGACTGATAGGGCGACTTCAAAGTGGTCGAAACCCCGCTGTTGGCGGTAGGAAATCGCGCGATCTGTGAATATGGAAGCAAAGCATTTGTGACAGCATTCGAGCACGCCAGCGCAAGCTTGGACGTTGAGGTAGGTTTCTTGCTGTCCCGCGAAACTGGCGTCGGGTAAGTCTTCGGCGGTGGCGGAGGAACGCACTGCTACGTCTGTACTGTCGCCGTAGAGATCGCACAATTTTTCGTAAGCATCCGCGATGGCTGCTTGCAGTTCTCGCGGAAATGGTGTGTCGAGAATCAGTGCCCGCGCTTGCTTGCCTTTTTGTCGCAGGTTCTGCAGATCTTCTACGTCTAAATCGGCAAAAATTTCGCGCAATTTAGCTTCTAAACCCGCTGACTGGATGAAGTACCGGTAAGCGTATGCTGTAGTTGCAAATCCGTTGGGAACTCTAACTCCTTGGGGGCTTAACTGTTGAATCATTTCGCCCAAAGAAGCATTTTTTCCCCCTACTAATGGGATGTCGGCTATGCCGACTTCATCAAACAACAATACTAAGGCTTTTTCTTTGGGAATTAAACCGAGTTTTTGTTCAATTGCTAAATTGTCGAGCATTGCTTTTTTCCTCTCAAGTTCAGCTCATTTCGGTCAAAAGATAGTAAACACAAGACAGTTAATTGGGAATTGTAATTTTGTTACAAAAATTCTCAAAATTTTTCCTAGGCTGTATCAACCGAGTTTTCGATTGCCTCTAATTCAACATTATCACTTTTTGGCTAAATAGCAAGGCCTGGGGAGATTTTTTATTTGATTGCAAAAAGTAAAGAAATCGCAGTAATGAGTTTATGTAAGGTATTATAAAAGAAGTGCTAAAAATATGAATAGCGAAGATAGTTGCCACCGCTTTTTTGGCGTTGAGCGCTCATTGGTGCGGGGATATCGCTTGGATGCTGTTGCTAGCGGAATTGAAGGACAACAAAGGGTGGGGTTCGATCGCGCGATCGGCTGAACCCGCCCAAAAACGGATACTTATTTTCCGACAAGAGTCGTGAGTGGCCGAAAATTGGAGATTCTAGTTCCACATCCCCGATTCATCTGTGGACTAAATCTAAAATCTAGCATCGTGTCACAGGGGCGATGGCCCAAAAAAATACTACGCCGCCTAGTTTCCTCCTGAAACCCAGCTTCTAAAAACCATAGAAATTTTATCTCTGATTGCGTTAGCCTACTTAGAGGAAAAACACAATCGCATAGATATCAGATATTGTACCATTTTCAATAAGCCTTTTAAGGGCTGGCCAGAAGAACCCCTCCCAAGAAAATGGACTCTTTGTGAAATGGGCCGGAAAGCCAGTTTTTGAGAACCGTTCAACATCTGAGATCAAGTGCATTGTAATTGTTGAACCAAAGAGTTTTTAACTGGTAACGGCAGGATTTGTGGCTAGACAATTCTTTATATGCTATAATAGTTGGCTACACTGCCTTCTGACAAAAAATAAGGTATATGATATCAGTTTTGAGCCCACCCGCAAAGCGAAATGGCTTTAAAGTTCTTCTGGTCGAAGACAATCAAGCAGAAGCCGATCTGATCGAAGAATTATTATTAGAAACAAATGTCAGTAGAGCCGAACCCCAAAAGCTATCAGTAAGTTGTACAGACCGTCTCAGCAAAGCGCAGCAACTTTTGGTCAGCGAACATTTTGATGTGATTTTACTAGATCTTTCGCTGCCCGATAGCCAAGACTTAAATACAATTGTCAAAATACAAGAATATAGCCTAAATACTCCGATTGTCGTACTGACTGCCCGCAACGATGAAGAGCTTGCCCTGCAGTCAATCCAAGTCGGAGCTCAAGATTATCTAGTGAAGCGAAAAATCGACAGCGAAGTGTTAATTAGATCGCTGCGTTACGCAGTCGAGCGACAGCACAACCAAGAAGCTTTGCGAAAAAGTGAAGAAAAATATCGCTCGGTAGTCGAGAATTCTCTCGTCGGAATTGCCATTCTTGCTCCTCCGAATTCTCCCTCAGAACCAGAAAAATACGAGTGGTTAGAAGTAAACGATGCTTTGTGCGATTTGCTGGGATACGATCGCCAAGACTTTTTGCACGAGAATTGGGAGATGTGGGGTTTTCCTGAAGACTTGCAGGCAAGTTTAGAGCAGTTAAATAAAATTTTGGCAGGGGAGAGTGAAGGCTATGTTTTGGACCAAAGGTGGCGCAGAAAAGACGAAAAAATAGTTTATACTAGAGTTTCCCTGCGCTGTATTCGCGCCCTAGACGGCTCGATCGACCACCTGATTAAAGTAGTCTTGGACGTGAGCGATCGCTACCGTTACGAAGCTCAATTAAAAGCATCAGAAGAGTTTTTAAATCACACAATTAATTCTACTCCTGACCCGATTTTTGTTAAAGATGAGCAGCACAGATGGATCGTATTAAACGATGCTTTTTGCAATTTGATAGGAAAAAGGCGATCGGAACTGATTGGCAAGTCAGGATACGATTTTTTACCCCCAGCACAAGCGGCTTTTTTTGGGCAGCGAGACGAGCAAGTATTGCAAAGAAGTCTTGCTGAGGAAACAGAAGAATTGTTTACTGATGGCGGCGGTCAAGAACGCATTATATCTACTAAAAAAACAGTATTTAAAAAAGCCGACGGGACTAAAATGTTGGTCGGAACCATGCGAGATGTGACTGACTACAAACGCCAGCAAATAGCGCTGCAGGAAAGCGAAGCTCGATTTCAAATAATGACTGACAACGTGCCGGGAATGATTTATCAATATCGGCTTTATGGAAATGGTAAAACATCTTTTACTTACGTTTCCTCGGGCAGTTGGCAGCTCTACAATTTAAAGCCAGAACAAATAGAAGAAAATGCCACGTTGGCTTTTGCAACAGTTCACCCCGACGACATCTCAGACTTGCAGCGATCGATCGCAACTTCAGCGGCGACTCAGCAAGCTTGGCAACACCAGTGGCGGCAAGTTATGGGAGATCGAGTGAAATGGCTGCAAGGCGCGTCAAAGCCAGAAAAGCAAGCCAACGGCGATATAGTTTGGGACGGTTTGGTGATGGATGTTACGGAATTGAAACAAACCCAGCAAGACCGCGATCGATTTTTTAATCTCTCGCTGGATTTACTTTGCATTGCAGGTTTTGACGGCTATTTCAAACGATTAAACCCCGCTTGGTCAAATTTATTAGGTTATAGCAGTGATGAAATCTTAGCCAAACCTTTGATAGAATTCGTGCATCCAGAAGACCTAGAAATTACTATAGCGGAATTAGAAAAACTTAAAAAAAGCCACCCCGTTATTAGCTTAGAAAACCGCTATCTTTGCCAAGATGGTACTTATAAATGGCTGTCGTGGACAGCATCGCCGTTTGCAGAAGAAGGTTTGATTTATGCAGTTGCTCGCGACGTTACATTTAGCAAGCAAGCTGAAGCTGAATTGCGTAAGAGCGAAGCCACTAACCGCGCTCTTTTAAATGCGATACCAGATATGATATTTCGCTGTCGGGCAGATGGCACTTTTGTAGACTTCAAACCTGCCAAAGATTTCGAGAATATCCTACCACAAAAAGCACTAATTGGCAAAAAAGCACAAGACATATTGCCGGCTGCTTTTGCTGACAAAATCTTGTCGGGCAATCAACAAGCGATCGCCACCGGCGAGATTCAAGTGGTAGAATATCAAATGCCAGTTAATGATGAACTATACGATTTTGAAGCGAGAATTGTCTTCTGCACAGAGGACGAAATTATCGCGATCGTCCGCGACATCACTAATCGTAAACGTTTTGAGTCAAAACTCCACAGGCAAGCAGCAGCAATGGCTGCTGCTTCCGAAGGTATCGCCATATTCAGTGCCGACAAAGAGGTGATTTATTGCAACGCAGCCCGACTAAAAATCTACGGTTACGACTCTCTCGAAGAAATCTTAGGTAAAAGTTGGAAAATATTCTACCAAGGTGCAGAGCTGCAAAGGTTCGAGCAAGAAGTCCTGCCGAATTTAGTGCAGAAAGGTTCTTACAGCACCGAAGCAGTAGGATGCCGTCGCGACCGCTCGGAATTCCCTATAGATGTCTCGCTGACAATGCTGCCCGACGGGGAAATCATTTGCATTGTTCGCGATATTTCCCAAAGAAAAAAAACAGAAGCAGCACTGCGGGAAAGCCAGCGGTTAACTCAACAAATTGCTGGGGCAAGTCCTAATATGTTGTATGTTTATGACTTAATAGAACAAAAAAATATCTATGCGAACGCTTCTATATACCACATTCTCGGCTATACAGTAGAGGAGATTCAGGCAATCGGGCCGTGGATGATGTCAACTTTAATCCACCCCGAAGATGCAATCAAAATGCCTGATTATTTACTGCAAGTCGAAACAGGCAGCGAAGGGGATATCTTTGAAATTGAATACCGAATTAGGCACAAGGATGGTTCTTGGCGCTGGATGGTCAGCCGAGATACTGTATTTGCGAAAACAGGAGACGGTAAGTTAAAACAAATTCTCGGTACGGGAACTGATATTACAGAAAGCAAGCAAGCAGAAGATGAAATAAAGCTGTTGCTGGCAGCAACTCAAGCCATTAGTCAGTCTGCAGATTTTCACAGTGCCCTCCCAGATATCCTGCGGTTGCTGTGCAATGCGATCGGCTGGAATTTTGCGGAAGCTTGGATACCGAATGCTAATGGTACTTTTTTGGAACACAGCGAAACTTGGTACGCTAGCGATCGCCATTTAGATACCTTCGGCAGCGAAAGTAAAAAAATTAGATTTGCCGCTGGAGTGGCAGTACCTGGACGGATTTGGTCTAGCAGAAAAGTAGAATGGATTGAAGATATTTCTCTAGCTAAAAATCATCTTTTTGCCCGATCGCAAATGGCGGCATTAGTCGGATTGAAAGCTTGTTTCGGAGTGCCAATTCACACTAGCTCGAAGGTGCTAGCAGTTTTAGTATTCTGCAAGCGCGACCGCTCGATTATGGAACCGCGTATAGTAGAGTTGGTCAAGGCTGTAGCGACGCAGTTGGGCGATCATATTCAGCGCAAACAAGCCGAAGAAGAATTGCGTAAAAGTGAAGAACGCTGGCAGTTAGTTCTCAAAGGCAATCAAGACGGAATTTGGGATCTGAATCTTCAAACAAATGAAGCTTTTCGATCGGCCCGTTGGCAAGAAATTATCGGTTACGCAGAGGGCGAAATCGACAGCACCAACAGCGCATGGATCGAGCGCATCCATCCAGATGATCACTCACGAGTGCAAGCAGCGATCCAAGGTTATCTCGATCGCCAAACCCCCAATTACGCCGCCGAATACCGCTTGCAGTGTAAAGACGGTAGCTATAAGTGGGTTCTCGCCCGCGCTCAAGCAGTGTGGGACGAAGCCGGAAACCCTCTGCGGATGGTGGGTTCAATGACGGATATTAGCGATCGCAAAGCAGCAGAATTAGCTTTACTGCAGGTCACTCAAGCCGTCGAAAGTACCAGCGACGCGATCGTGATCGCCGACTTGAAAGGGCGGTCTATTTACCACAATCAAGCCTTCATTCAGCGCTACGGCTATACGGTGAAAGAACTCAATGATATTGGTGACATGACGGCACTTTATGTCCGGCATAAAAATTCCAAACAAATCTATAAAAGCCTTCGCAAAGGTTGCTCTTGGTGTGGCGAAGTTGCACTGCAGACTAAGAGCGACGAAGCAGTAACTGCTCTGGTACGCGCCGACACTATTCAAGATATTAATGGGAATTACATCGGCTTAATTGGAGTCATTACAGACATCACAAAACGCAAAGAATCAGAGTTAATTTTGAGACAAAAGTTAAAGCGCGAACAGTTGGCGGTAGCCATGCTGGAACGCATTAGATCCTCTCTAAATCTTGAAGAAATTCTTACCAAAAGTGTCGAAGAAGTGCGGCAGTTCTTGCAAGTAGACCGCACTATTATTTACCAGTTCAATCCTGATTGGAGCGGGTTTATCGCTGTCGAGTCGGTTGCCGAAAATGTCCGACCAATTGTAGGAATGGAAATTTATGACCCCTGTTTCGGGGCAGCCTACGTTCCTCTTTACCAAGACGGTAGAGTTAGATCCATAGAAGATGTTCACAATGCCGGCCTGGCCGACTGCCATTTGGCTTTGTTGACCCGGCTCGATGTGAGAGCGAATCTGGTAGTGCCGATTTTGCAAGGCGAAAACTTGTGGGGGCTGTTAATTGCTCACCACTGCACGGGCCCGCGTCCCTGGCAGCAATTGGAGGGAGAGTGCCTAAAACAATTGGGGGTGCAGTTAGCGATCGCGATCCAGCAATCAATGCTATTTGAACAAGCACAAACCGAAATTGCCGATCGCAAACTTGCAGAAGCCGCCCTGCAATTAGCTAAAGAAGCCGCCGAATCCGCCAACCGCGCTAAAAGCGACTTTCTCGCCAACATGAGCCACGAATTGCGGACGCCTTTGAACGGGATTTTGGGATACATTCAACTGCTCAAAGTCGATAAAAACTTTACCGCCGATCAGCAGGAAAGTCTTAACAACATTCACCAGTGTGGCAACCACCTGCTGATGCTGATTAATGATGTTTTAGACCTCTCAAAAATCGAAGCTAGTAAAATGGAGCTGTCGCTGACAAACGTGCATTTTTCCAGTTTTGTGAAAAGTATTATTGATTTGTTCCAGATGCGATCGACCCAAAAAGGAATTTCCTTTAATTACGAGCAACTGTCAGCGCTGCCAGACGGCATTTTGGCAGACGAAAAAAGGTTGCGTCAAGTTTTGATTAATTTGCTCAGCAATGCCGTTAAGTTTACGAACAGCGGCAGCGTTACATTCAAAGTCGGTGATGCAGAAAAATTCCCCGATAACTATCCTCAAACCACCTGCGAAAATTCTAGTTGGACAGCGGCAATTGCCATTCAAACGCTCAATATGACCGCGAATTTAGACGCGCAGCAAATGTCGAGCCAGCCCCTAGGAACAACAGAAGGGCGCGAGGTGACAACAGCAGAAAATATCTGCCGTGTTCCTACCCCTAAAATTCGCTTTCAAATCGAAGATACCGGCATTGGCATTTCTCAGAATAAATTAGAAGAAATATTTTTGCCTTTTCATCAAGTGGGCGATCATAACAATTTTGTTGAAGGTACGGGACTGGGACTTTCCATCAGCCAAAAATTAGCCAAAATGATGGGCAGCCAAATTCGCGTCAAAAGTACCTCCGGCAAAGGCAGTATATTTTGGTTGGATCTAGACTTGCCCGCAGTCGCCCAGTCTTCTGAACTCCCCTCCCGGCAAGAAAAAAGGCGGCTTATCGGTTTTACCGGCCCCCAGCGGAAAGTGCTAATCGTGGACGATCACGAAGTAAATCGCGCCATGTTGCACAGGCTACTTTTTCATTTAGGCTTTGAAATTGCAGAAGCTACAGACGGCGAAGACTGCTTGCACAAAGCACAGGAATTTCTACCGGATATAATTTTAATGGATTTGCTGATGCCCGTAATGAACGGTTGGGAAGCTACCAGGCGGCTGCGACAGTTGCCGGAATTAAAAGATACGGTTATCCTTGCTTTGTCCGCTAACGTTTACGAGACTACTAAGCGAGAGAGCATACTTGCAGGTTGCGATAATTTTCTCACCAAGCCGATTCAAACTAACGAGCTTTTAGAATTATTGCGCCTGCATTTGAGACTAGAATGGGTTTACGAAGAAGGATCACAAACCAAAAAGCGGACAGATCAAACTGCAAAAGCATCTTCTGAGATTGCTGCTGCTGACTCAACGATGGTGTCTCCTGCCTCAGAGTCAGTCTTGGCGTTGTTAAGATTGGCTGCAATGGGCGATATTGAAGCTATTCTGGAAGAAATTGCTAAAATCGAACATTCTGACCCGACATTAGTGCCTTTCGTTCATCACCTGCGCCAACTTGCTAAAGGATTTCAGCTCAAGCAAATTCGAGATTTTTTGAAGCAACATTTGTCCTAAAATTGACGGTAGCTAACAGATAAGTCAAAATCAGTTAAATCTCGCGCCCAGAGTACCATTCTCAATCAGGTGTTCTGGCCTCCCGCGAAGCGACAACTTAATTTGCTTGGGCGGCCCGGACTCGCAGCCGGCTCCTCAAAGGGTTATTGCAAATAGAAGCATCTAGGAATCAACCGGGTTTCTAGAGCCACAAAAAATTCATTGAATCCGATTTAACGTCACAACCCACAACTCAAAAATCAAAAATTTGAATTTTTCCCTTGAATATGAACGATAAGAATTCCGAAAGAAGCATCATACTAATTGTCGATGACAACCAAACAAATCTTGACGTACTTTTCGAGTTGTTAAGGAATTACGGGTTTAAAGTATTAGTGGCTCTAGACGGCGAAAGTGCGATCGAGCAAATTGACTACATCCATCCCGACTTGATTCTTTTGGATATTATGATGCCAGGAATTGACGGTTTTGAAACTTGCCGACGGTTGAAAGCAGACCAGTCAACGCAAGATATTCCCATCATATTTATGAGCGCCCTTTCCGATACGCCTGATAAAGTAAAAGGCTTTCAGACAGGAGCCGTTGACTACATCACTAAGCCTTTCCAGCACGAAGAAGTTTTGAGCCGGATTCAAACCCACTTGACAATCCGCAGCTTGCAAAAAAAACTCGAAGAAAAAAACCTCGAACTTGCCCACCTCAACCAAAACCTGGAAAGACTTGTTGAACAAAAAACCAAGCAATTAATAAACCAGGAAAAAACAGCCATCATCGGACGTTTGACTCAGGGCATGGTTCACAACCTCAAAAGTCCCCTGCAAGTGATCCAGACTAGCGTCGATTTGATTGAAACAAAAGCCACACAAATTCAAGAAGACTCTCTGTTTAATTATACTAAGTATATTTTTCAAGCAGTCACAAAAATCAATCAGATCATGGATACTCTGATGATGAAAAGCCGAAACGAGCAAAAGCAAGATTTGCACCCGGTGAATATCAACGATTTAGTGCAGCGAGAAATTCAGCTATTGGAAGGCAACCTGTATTTTAAAAATAAAATTAGGAAAAAATACTTTTATGACGAAGAAATTGGCAGTATTCCATTAATTTATTCCTATCTTTCTCAAGTATTTTATAATTTAATCAATAATGCAATGGATGCTATGTGGGAAAAGAAAAACAGAGAAATAACTATCGTGACTCGGCAAGACGACTCGAACATATACATGGATATTGCAGATACGGGATGCGGCATATCATCTGAAGATTTGCCAAAAATTTTTGACCCTTTTTACACATCAAAGCCGCCTAAAGGCGAGGAAAAAACCACAGGCGAACCGACAGGAACTGGTCTAGGACTTTATACTTGTATTGAACTTTTAAAACCTTTTAATGGTGAGATTGCTATTAGCAGCAATGTCGGTCAAGGCAGCGTGTTTACAGTTGTGCTGCCCAAACCGCAGAAAAATTGAGCGACTCCACTGAGTTAAATTGTGTCCGGTTAGACAACCTTAATTAAGTTGGTAATTAGGTTTGTAGCAAGAAATGCAAGTCTTGGTTTCTCGCTTAAGAGGGGACTTGGATTGCTCAATACAAATAGGCGCTAATTTCGGGCTATTAACCGAACACAATCTCAGATCGTATTTTGTAAACCAACGGTAATTTTCGTAAGTTAGTAATAATACCATTATGAAAAAAATAATGCCACTTTAGGCAAGCTGGACACGGCTATTTAAAATCTAAAGTTTCAAAGGCTATCAGCAATGCGAATCCTGATTACTCCGCGCTCTTTTGACTTGCCTCTTGCTATTCCCCTGCCAAAGGTTGTAAATTAAAACATAGTTGAGTTGCAATATTGGTAAGAGTATGATATTTTTGGGCCACTAGGTTTGGGGCGAGGCGGAAAACTTGCAGCGAACAACTCAATTCTACAAAAAAATATGCGGGGTCGGCAAGCACACAGCGCACTCTCAAGCGTGGGGTTCAAGTTACCCAATCATGAGATAGGTAGCTGCATCTGCTGCTGAGATTTTATAATTAGTAAAAAATAGCAAAAGGATAGCAGCAGTAAAAAAATGTCACTGTACGCAAGAACCAAACTGCTATAGTCATCAGTCATTCCAAATCTCAAATATAAAATATAAAATATAAAATGGTATGACATCTGTTTTTGAGTCAACTTTAAGGCGTGCTTGTTTAAAAATTCTTTTAGTAGAAGACTCTGCAGAAGATGCAGAACTCATTCAAGAACTGCTGTCTGACCGCCAACTAGGACAATCAATTGATGTCACCAGTGTAGTCCGCCTCCGGGAAGCGATAGAAATTTTAAGCGACAAAATTTTTGATGTAATTTTATTAGATCTTTCACTTCCTGACAGCCCAAAATTTAATACTTTTTTCCGACTTCAAGATTGCGGTATAAATACTCCGATTGTCATTCTGACAGCCGCCGATGACGAAGAACTGGCTGTCGAGCTAATTGCCGCCGGCGCCCAAGATTATCTGGTGAAAAGACAGGTAGACAGCCGGCTGCTGGTACGGACGCTCAGGTGCGCGATCGCCCGCCAGAAACGGCAAGCAGAATGGCAAAAAAGTCAAGAAAAATACCAGCAGGTTGTTGGCAATATCAAAGAAGTCGTTTTTGAAACGAATACTGTTGGAAATTGGACTTTTCTCAATCCGGCTTGGACGGAAATTACCGGATTTACCGTTGATGAAAGCTTAGGAACTTCCTGTTTGAGTTACATTCATTCTGAGGATCAACACCAATATTTAAATTCGTTTAGAGGTCGGAGACCAAACCAACAAATATCCTGTTGTTATCAAAGCCGATATGTTACCAAAAATGGGGAAATTCGGTGGGTGGAAGTGCAAGAATTTTTTATTTTTGGCAGGAACGGCGAAGCGCAGGGGACGACAGGAACTATCAATGATATTACAGATAAGATTTTAGCACTTTCCGAACTAGAAGCTAGTAAAAAGTTTTTGAATTATACAATCGATGCAGTTGCAGACCCACTTTTTGTCAAGGATGAACAGCACCGCTGGATACTGTTAAATGATGCTTTTTGCAAGCTGATCGGGAAGCAGCGCGAGGAACTGCTGGGCAAATCGGATTATGACTTTTTCCCAAAACAAGAAGCTGAGATTTTTTGGCATACTGACCAACAAGTGTTTAGGACGGGGAAAGAAAACGAGAGTGAGGAAATATTTACTGACGCCCACGGTGCAAAACATATTCTGTCTACTAAAAAAACAGTCTTTGAAAATACCGACGGCAGTAAAATTCTCGTCGGGATAATTCGAGATCTCACTGAGGATAGGCGCAAACAATTAGCCCAGCAAGAAAGCGAAGCTAGACTGCGGCAACTTGCTGCCAATTTACCGGGAATAATTTATCAATTTCGTCTCTCAACCGACCGCAAAAAAAGTTTTCCTTATATTTCGTCGGGCAGCCGCGATTTATATGAATTGGAACCAGAAATTATTCAGCAGAATCCTCAATTACTTTTTGATTTGATTCATCCAGATGACCGTCAAAAATTTGAAGAATCTATTGCTGTTTCTGTGGCAAATATGCAGCCCTGGCAGCAGGAATGGCGCACCATTGTACCGTCGGGAAAACTTAAGTGGATGCAAGGCGGTTCGTCGAGACCGGAACGAGTTGATTGTCCCACAGAAATAGGGCAGGAAGGGGATATAGTTTGGGAAGGCATGGTGCTAGATATTACTGATTTAAAACAGGCCGAGGCAGCTTTGCGGGAGAGCGAAGCCAGATTTCGATCGCTCGTTGAGAATATCCCAGGCGCTATCTGCCGCAGCTTGTACGATGCTGAGTGGACGATGGTATTTATTAGTGATGAAATTGAGGTCATTAGTGGGTATCCTGCTGGGGATTTTACTGGCAACAACAGCTTGAGTTTTGCCAGCATTGTCCATGAGGCAGACAAGGAAATGGTCGATCGACAAATCAGCGCAGCAGTAGAGTCGAAACAGCCGTACAATCTAGAATACCGGATTGTTCGCGATGACGGGACGGTGCGGTGGATGTCGGAAAGAGGTAGGCCAACTTACAATCTAGAAGGGCTTGTTTTGTGGCTCGACAGAGCGATTTTTGATATTACCGATCGCAAACAAGCCGAAATGACTCTGTGCCTGGTAACTCAAGCTGTAGACAGCGCTAGTGATGCGATCGCGATCGCCGATTTGGATGGTTATTCCGTTTATCACAATCAAGCATTTATTCAGCGCTACGGCTATACAGTTGATGAACTAAATAATGCCGGAGGCCCAGCAGTAATGTACCCCAAATCTCAAGATTTGAGAAAGTTATTTAGGGTACTGCGGAAAGGTTTTTCTTGGGAAAGTGAAATTGAAGTTAAGAGTAAAAATGGCAATATTATAGAAACTTTCTTGCGAGCCAACTGCATTAAAGATAGCGCTAGTCAACCGATAGGAATGATAGCCATAATTGCTGACCTCACAGAAATAAAACGCACCGAATCGGCATTAAAACTCAGTCAAGAGCGATTGCAGTTGGCGGTTTCAGGCAGCTCTTTGGGGCTGTGGGATTGGAATATAGCTACTGGCGAAACTTATTTCGACTTTTATTGGAAATCAATGCTAGGCTATGCAGAAACCGAAATTGAAAATAACCTCAAAGGTTGGGAAAGTTTGGTGCATCCCGAAGACCGAGTGAAGGTAATGGAATGTTTAAATGCCTATGTGGAAGGTGAGACTGATATTTATGAATTTGAATTTCGGATGCTCAACAAAGCGGGCAATTGGCAGTGGATTCTGGCGATGGGCAAGGTAGTTGAGTACGACGAATGGGGTGCGCCGTTGCGGATAACAGGCACTCACAAAGATATTAGTGCCCGCGTTGCAGCAGAAGCCGAAAAAACTCAGTTGATCGCATCTTTGCAACAACTTGCCGAACAGTTGCAAGCAGCGCAAAAAATAGCCCGCATCGGCAATTGGGAATTCGATAGGGAGGCAGGAGTTATTACTTGGTCGGAAGAACTGTTTCGAGTTTACGGCCGAGAAGTGAATCGGCCGCCGACAATGGAAGAACTTTTAGAGCAAATTCATCCCGATGACAAAGAAAGGTTTTCAGAAGTTGTGCAAAACGCAGTGACTGAAGGGACAGCTTACGACATCGACCACCGCATCTATGTTCCATCAGGAGAAATCAGGCACGTTAACGCTAAAGGACAATCTGTTAAAAATGAGTTGGGTCAGGTGGTGCGGCTGTTTGGCACGGCAATGGACATTAGCCATCGCAAAAAAGCAGAAATTGCTTTACAAGAAAGCGAACAGCGATTTCGCGCTGTATTTGAACAAGCGGCTATCGGCATTGTGAAAGTGTGGCCAGACGGTCAATTTTTGAATGCCAATCAAGGGTTTTGCAATATTGTCGGATACTCAGAATTGGAGCTGAAATCACGAAATGTTGGGGATATTTCTCACCCAGAAGATGTAGTAGCCGATGTCGAGTCGCGCGACAGACTTTTAGCTGGGGAAATTTTTAATTATTCCCTTGAAAAACGCTTTATTCGCAAAGATGGTTCATTTGTTTGGACTAATATGACTGTATCTTTAGTGCGGGAGGGGTTTGGGGAACCTAGCTATGTAATTGGTGTGATTGAAGATATTAGCACTCGCAAACTTGCCGAGGCTATATTGCGCCAGCAATTAAAGCGAGAACGCCTGGTGGTAGGAATACTGGAACGCATTCGCTCTTCTCTCAATTTAGCAGAAATTTTGACAAAAACTGTTGCTGAAGTACGGCAATTTTTACAGAC
Source organism: Microcoleus sp. Pol8_D6 (assembly GCF_036700965.1). Classification (NCBI taxonomy): domain Bacteria; kingdom Bacillati; phylum Cyanobacteriota; class Cyanophyceae; order Oscillatoriales; family Microcoleaceae; genus Microcoleus; species Microcoleus sp. Pol8_D6. Next base: position 61,903 of record NZ_JAUBPW010000011.1, read on the forward strand.
AGATCGGACTATTATTTATCAGTTTAATCCCGATTGGAGCGGTTTTGTAAATGTCGAGTCGGTGGGCAAAAATTGGCTGGCTATTCAGGGAATAACTATTGACGATTCCTGCTTTGAAGACAGCTATGCTTCTGCTTACGAACAAGGTCGTACTGTAGCTGTGGATGATATTTACCAAGCTGATCTTTCCGAGTGCTACATTAATTTATTAAGTCAATTTCAGGTGCGAGCTAATTTGGTAGTGCCAGTTTTGCAAGGCGAGAAGTTGTGGGGGCTATTGATTGCTCACGAGTGTGCGGGCCCCCGTCACTGGCTGGAAATTGAGGTCGAGTGTCTCAAACAAATTAGCGTGCAGTTGGCGATCGCGATCCAGCAATCAATGCTGTTTGAGCAAGCACAAAGTGAAATTGCCGATCGCAAACAAGCCGAGTCAGCTTTGCAGGAATCGGAAGCGCGAGAACGTTCAAAAGCGCTAGAGTTAGAAACCGCTATTAACAAACTCCGAACGACTCAAGCTCAGCTCGTTCAAAATGAAAAAATGGTGAGCTTGGGTCAGTTAGTTGCTGGTGTTGCTCACGAAATTAATAACCCTGTTAGCTTTATTCACGGCAATCTCAATCCGGCTCGCAATTACACTTTAGATTTGCTGGAATTGATTAAAGTTTACCAGCATTACTGTCCTCATCCTCCCGCCCAAGTCTTGCAGAAAATTGAGGAAATAGACTTGGATTATATTGCTGAGGATTTCCCGAAATTGTTTAATTCGATGCAAGTAGGAACCGAGCGAATTGTCGAGATCGTGAAATCGTTGCGTAATTTTTCCCGATTGGACGAGTCCGCAGGGAAGTCGGTTAACATTCACGAGGGAATTGATAGCACTTTGATGATTTTGCAAAATCGGTTAAAATCTCACAGCAGTCCAGGAGAAATTCTGATAGTTAAAGATTACCAAATATTGCCACAAATTGAATGTTTTCCGGGCGAGTTAAATCAGGTATTTATGAATATTTTAATTAATGCGATCGATGCTTTGGAAGAACGGGACAAGCAGCGTTCGATCGAGGAGTGCGATCAGCATCCCAGCACGATCACTATTTGCAGTTATCAGGCTGGTGCGGGCTTCGTAGCAGTATCGATTGCGGACAACGGGCGGGGGATGCCGGAGTCAGTGCGATCGAGGCTGTTTGACCCGTTTTTCACGACTAAACCTGTGGGCAAGGGCACGGGTTTGGGATTGTCGATTTCTCACTCGATTATCGTCGATCGCCACGGCGGCAGATTGAGCTGTATTTCGACACCGGGCGAGGGAGCGGAGTTTTTGATTGAAATTCCAGTGCGGCCGAATTTAGCTGGTAGAAATTCAAATTTGGGGCAATAAATTAGCAATTGGTAATTGGAAATTGGGAAGCGGAAATGGGTAATATCTCACATCTTGCACCATCCTTAAGAACAGGCAAGATGCCTGTTCCACAAGAAAATTCACTCTTTGTGGAACAGGCATCTTGCCTGTTCCTAAACAAGTAATTGAGAATGGTGCAACATCTCAGTAATATCAAATACCGTAGCATCGGAATTCTACCCTGAAAGCGAGCATTATCCTTGCTCCGGGTCACTGGATCGCATCCCGCTCGCACTGCCATCGGAAAATTATTATTCCAATGGAAAGGTCAACAATATGAGTTATTAATTATGAATTATGAGTAAAAAAATAAACACGATATTACTAATTATAATTTACTAATTACCTTGAATTATTACATAAAAATCGGAGAAGATTCCGAGTTACTGCTGGCGTGACAAATGCGATTTTTGCCTTCGGTTTTGGCTTGAAAAAGGGCGCTGTCAGCGCTGCGAATTAGGGTGTGGGGAGATTCTTGGGCAGAAGGAATCGCTGTCGCAATGCCGCAACTGAGAGTAACGTAGGGGCAGATCGACGATCGCGCGTGGGGCAGTTTCAAGCTGGCGATGCCATCGCAAATTTTCCGGGCGACAGCGTTTGCCCCTTCGGCGCTGGTGTTGGGCAGCACTAGGGCAAATTCTTCGCCACCGTAGCGGGCAGTCAAATCCCCAGCCCGGTTGGTGGCGCTGGCGATCGCCCCCGCCACTTGGCGCAAACAATCGTCCCCGCCGAGATGCCCATAAAACTCGTTGTAAAGTTTAAAAAAGTCGATGTCAAACATAATTAAAGACAGCGGCAGTTCCTCTCTTGCCAATCTACGCCACTCTAAGCTCAAAACGCGATCGAACTGGCGACGATTGGCAATGCCAGTCAGTCCGTCAGTAGTTGCCAGTTGCTGCAATTTTTGATTGGCTATTGCTAGCTTGCGGTAAAGTTGAGATTGCTCGATCGCGATCGCCACTTGATTTGCCAAGTGCTGTAAAAAATCTATTTCCCACTGCTGCCATTCCCTGACACCGCTACAATTGTATGCTGTCAGCATTCCCCACAAACTATTGCCATTTTCTGCGATCGAATCCGGCAAATTTTTACCCTGCGCCTGCGGTTTGCCACTCGCGTGGTGCCAGATATAATTTTCCGCTGCATCTTGATTGTTCTCGACTTCCCAAACAGTTGCTTCTTGTGTTTCTTTTGCTGTTTCCCAGTCGCCTGATTGCCAAATTGGCACGCTGATAACTGCTGCAATTTCACAATCTGTCAACAATTCTTTGCAACTGCCAGCCAAGGGGGCCGTGTTAACATCTGCTATTGCTTGTACCGACTGGGATTCGACTAAAACAAAGCATGACACCGCCAAAGCAGCATTAATATTTTGGTTTTCAATATAACCTTCTGGCAAACCGTCACCTGCGATGATCGCACCTTTTTGCTCTTCCCCGTCCAATTGAGACACCCAATCCTGACAGCGATAAATTAAAACGCGGTCTGTTTGGAGAAATTGGCGCACTTCTGCAACGGTACTTTGGAGAATGCTTGCCGGATCTATTGACGATCGAATATGTTCGATCATTTTGCCCAACAGCCGCTGTCGCAGAGCCTGCTGCCGCAATTGTTCTTCGATTTCCTGGCGTTCGATCGCGTAATGGATTGCCCGCACCAGCAGAGTTCGGTGAAATCTTCCCTTTACCAAACAATCTTGAGCGCCCCAGCGCAATACTGACCGGGCAATATTTTCATCGTTGATATCTGTTAGCACCACAATTGGCAATGTGGGCCATCGCCCTTTCAAAACTGCGATCGCCTCGCTTCCCTTCAAGCTGTCTGACAGTGACAAATCTAATAGTACGGCGTCAAACTTGTCTACTTCCAGACGCCCAACTCCTATCTCCAGAGACTTAACAGTTTGGAGAAGAAATAGAGACTCGCTGAATGACCCTAGAAGGTCTTCGATCATTGTCGGATCTCCGAGGTCATCCTCAACCAACAAAATTTTCAGACATTGGTTACGTGTTAACACAACTATAGCGTTCGGAGCGAGTCGAAGGCAACTTTTTTGTTTTGATAGCGATACTTGCGATCGGCAAATATTTCAGCTTATCAAATTCACTATACACTCAAACTAGGCATTTAGCGCTCCATTAAAGCTCACATATCTGGTGGGAGTGAAACGATCTCAAACCAATACTCACATAAAGTCTTCATGACTTCCAGCAATCCTTCAAAAGTTACTGGTTTGGATATGAAAGAATTTGCTCCCAAGCGGTAGCAAAGTAAGACATCTCCTCTGCGGTGGGAAGTTGTGAGCATTACAACCGGAATTTGTTGCAAATGGGGGTCAGCTCTGATCAAAATTAGTGTTTCTCGCCCGTCCAGCCTCGGCATATTCAGATCCAAAAGTATCAAATCTGGCTGATGCCAATTGCTGGTACCAAGATATTGACCGCGACGGTACAAGTAGTCTAGCACTTGTTCTCCATTTTCCACAAATTCGCTCGTAATTGCTAATGAAAGTTCTCGCAGTGCTTCCTTTACTAAAAAGCGCGTGTCCTCGTCATCGTTTGCTATTAAAAGAGTAAATTTTTTCTTTTGATAATTCACGGCTTTGTCTCACTACGAATGTCTTTTGTGAGGTTGCGGGACTTTGAGCCGTGTCTGAGTACCTGCAAAGAATCTCTTCCCATCATCCGGTAAATCTGGCTGAGAACACTGAAATTGTGTTGCAGTAATTTACCGTTTTTCTCTATTTGCAAAGGTTTGCGAATCATGCTTGTTTCACTTGGCAGTCTGTCCGAGAACCTGCAAACTGCCAACACATCACAAATCCTTCTGGGCGAACTACTAGGGAAACTATTGCATCCCAAAGCAAGATGCTCTGGATACACTTGAAAAAAATTAACAAGTCTTGCGCGCACCGCTGATTTATAAGTTGTGTAAGGATAGAGCTAATAGATTTATATTGATAGATTTATAGCTCGATGTCATCAGTGAATATGCTACACTTTATAAGCATTTTTGTAAAGGACAGATAAAGATATTTAAAGCTTAAGTAAAGGACGGCTGACAATCAAGCAATTTGCTCACAAGCCTCCGGATTCATCCCTGGGGTCGCTTTCTTAAAATCTCAAATCTCAAATCTCAAATCTCAAATCGATTGACTGATTCAGGCGGACTGCTGACTTCACTTTGGTATAGGAATAGAAAAATAAAAAGTCGAGCCTCGATTGGGTTCTGATTCTACCCACAGGTTGCCGCCATGCCGATCGACAATTCTTTGACAAATCGCTAAACCGATACCGGTTCCCGAATACTGTTTTTGGGTGTGCAAGCGCTGAAAAATCTGAAAAATTCGCGGATGGTGCTGTGAGGCAATCCCAATACCATTATCCTGCACGGAAAACACCCAGCTATCCCCCTGACGCGAAGCGTCCACCTGCACCACCGGCGCCTCACTGCTGCGGTACTTAATGGCGTTACCAATTAAATTTTGAAACAGTTGCAGCAGTTGAAAACAGTCACCTGTTACCCTTGGCAAATCCCCCCTAGTAACAGAAGCTTGATTCTCGCGGATAGCCAACTGCAAATTAGCACAAGCATCCTCAAAAACCAGATTGCAATCTATGACATCAAAAGGTTTCTGACTGCGACCGACCCGCGAATACTCCAGCAAGTCATCAATCAGCGCCTGCATCCGCCCGCAAGAATTAACAATATTGCGGATAAATTTATTTCCTTGGGCATCAAGTTGGTTGGAAGAGCGTTTTTCTAATAGTTGAGCGTAGCCAGCAATCGTGCTCAAAGGCGCTTGCAAATCGTGAGAAGCCACGTAAGCAAACTGTTCTAGTTCGGCATTAGAACGAGTTAATTCTTGAGCGTAGCGGGTTTGAGTCTCTAAACTCTCTTGCAGCAATTCTTGTACCAGCTTGCGTTCGGAAATATCCTCGATCGCACAAATCAAATACTGCAGCGTCCCCTTGACATCGCGCATTGCCGAAACAGTAACATTTGCCCAGCGCACAGCTTCATCTTTGCATACCAAACGCTTTTCCACAGAAAAAGTTTGAATCTTCCCGGATAACAGCGAGCGCAGGTATTCTCGGTCCGCTTCTCTGTCATCTGGGTGAGTAATTGCCTCCCAATTTTGCTGTAACAATTCGGATTGTGCATAGCGGACAATTTGACAAAAGCCAGGATTTACCCGCATAAATTTACCACAAAGTGCGGTTTTAGCTATGCCTACCGCAGCTTGCTCGAATATCGCGCGGAAGCGTTCTTCGCTGTCTCGTAGGGCAATTTCTGCTCGTTTGCGATCGGTAATATTGCGAAATGTTACTGCCAGACCGTCGTTTAATTTCACAGCCACAATGTGCAGCCAAACAATAGTATCTCGCTCCTGTTCGTAATAAAATTCTTGGTCTAGAGTTTCTCCTGTTTCTACTACAGAGATATACAAATCAAATAACCCGTTATTGCTAACTTGGGAAACTTTGGCTAACAAATTCTTGCCAACTATGTCATGTAATAGCAGACCATAAAATTTTTCAGCGGCCGGGTTGATCAAGAGCCACTGGAAATCTACAATATTTCCCTCACTGTTGCGGACTGCAGAATAAGCCACCACACAGTCTAAGGAACTATTTAATATGCTAGCAAGCAGCGACTGTGACTGTTGCAGTTGATAATTTTGTTCTTTTAATTGCTGTTGCAGTTTTTGCAAGCGGACTTGCTTGTCGATGCGTGCTAAAACTTCTTCAACTTGAAATGGTTTAGTAATATAGTCAGAACCTCCTACTCGAAAAGCTTGTAATTTATCGTTCATTTCATCTAATACGCTTAAAAAAATTACCGGAATTTGTTCAGTTTCTGGTGTCGCTTTCAGTCTCCGACAAACTTCATAACCGTTCATTTCTGGCATTCTAATGTCGAGCAAAATTAAATCCGGGCAATGGGCGATCGCAACATTCAACGCCAGTTGACCGCTAATAGCTCGGTAAACTTGATAGCCCTGGGATATTAGCAGTTTGGATAAGAACCGCAGATTGCTTGGTTGGTCATCAACCACCAATACTTTAATTTCGCTATTATCCATTTATTTTAAACTCGATTGAGTTAAATCCATTATCTTGTCGAGTCGGTAATCGGCAAGCAAATCTTTTAAAGCCTCAGCTAAGGTTGGATGACTTTCCCAGATGCGATCGACAAGTTGAATCGCCAGCTCTTCATTAACATCATTAGCTGCGTCATGGAGTTCCTTCACCCAGCTTTGAGGCATCTGAGCCAGCAGCCCTCCGAAAAATGAATCGGGTTTTTCGTTCACGCAATAACGCCGTAAAGCCCCAACTGGGAGCCGGGGCAACTCTTGATAAAGATAGCGCACTCCCAAGTAGTAAGCCATCTTATCAAAGAGGATTTGTTCTTGAAAAGGTTTCCGCACAAAATCGTCGCAACCTGCGGCGATAATTTCGCCTTTTCTTTCCTCAAAAGTGCTAGCAGTCAGAGCAATAATTACAGTTCGTCGCTGACTTTGTTTCTCTTTAGCTCTAATTTGTCTGACAGTTTCAAAACCGTCCATTACTGGCATTCGCGTATCCAGCCAAATTAAATGAGGCTGCCAACTTTCCCAAATTTCAACCGCTTGGTAGCCATTTTCCGCTTCTCGGACTTCAAAACCAATTGGTTGCAACACTTTAACCAGCAGGAGCCGATTGTCTTGATTGTCGTCAACTGCTAAAATCCGATAAACCGGTTGATCTGCTTCTAGTGCGATCACCCGCTGCAATGTCGCCATTGTTATTTCAGACGAAATAGCGGCAAATACTCGGATATTAAATTTAAAACTTGTTCCCTCACCTAAAACACTTTTTACTCCAATATCCCCACCCATTATCTGCACGTATTTTTTAGTAATTGTCAAACCCAACCCTGTACCATCAGCCGCTTTTCTCCCCGCTTGTGTTTGGACGAAAGCATCAAATAAAGTATCAATTTCTGCTGCTGCTATGCCAATTCCCGTGTCTTCAACTTCAAACAAAATTAACAATGGCTCCACTGAGGTAGAGTTAGGATGGCTTTCAGATGCTGCCGGCTGTTGCTGGTTGCTTTCCACGCTCACGCGCAGCCAAATACGGCCCCCGTCCTCAGTAAATTTCATGGCATTTGCCAGCAGGTTAATTAAGCAAACGCGCAGCTTTTTTTCGTCAGTTTTTATATATTGGGGAACATTAGCCTCGACCGAAAATCTCAGTTGCATTTTTTTTGTTTCAGCTTTGATTTGAAACATTTCTTCGAGAGTGTCGAGGAGTTGATAGAGGTCAAAGCTGCGTTGATCTAAGCCAATTATCCCTGCTTCTATTTTCGACAAGTCTAAAACATCGTTAATTAGTTCCAGCAAATGTTGACCGCTGCGGTTAATAATTCGGAGATTTTCGAGATTTTCGTGGCTGAGCAAAGAGTCGCGGCTCATGACTTGGGTAAAACCAAGGATGGCGTTCAGGGGAGTCCGCAATTCGTGGCTCATGTTGGCAACGAATTGACTTTTTGCGAGCGATGCAGCGGCCGCTGCTTCTTCGGCTTTTTTGCGTTCTATTATTTCTTCTTGCAGTTCTTTATTGCGATCGAGCAATTGTTTTTTTAGCCTCTGGATAGTCAGTTGGTGTTCGATTCGCGCTAAAACTTCTGCTACATGAAACGGTTTTGTGACATAATCTACCCCTCCCACTTGAAAGGCGGTTAGTTTGTCCAATACTTCATCTAAAGCGCTGATAAAAATAACTGGAATTTCGGATGTCTTAGAATCTTCCTTGAGCTGGGTGCAGACTTCGTAGCCGTCCATTTCCGGCATTTTGATGTCGAGCAAAATTAAATCGGGACAACCAGAGCGCGCGGCCCTGATTGCCATTTTGCCGTTAATTACGCCGCGGACTTTGTAGCCCCGATCGCACAGTGTTGCTGATAAAACTTGCAAATTTTCTGGAGTATCGTCAACAATTAATATGTTGCCTTTATTTTCTTCTATTTGATTGTTGGTCATCGCTGGCTATTTTTTGTTAATTTAAGAAGTGTTGAAATTAGAAAAACTTGTTAAATAGTCACTATAGCACTCCCTCTTCAATCAACTGCTTTGATATTTACATAACTTATCGTAGTTGAGATTTTAGATTTGATATGTGAGATTAAAGAATTGGGAATGACTGATGATTAGCAGGGTGTGGAGCTTGGCTACAGGTAAATTAGTCTATCGCCCGCAGGCGAGTTTACAAATAGGCGATCGACCTACACGATCAATAATCCTGAACCTGCCCCTATTATCCCTTCTTCTTTCATCCTTCAACAATTTCTAAACTCATCAATCAAATCGATAATCCGATCGCACCGGAAGTTATTCGCCAAATCGGCGATCGCGCTGCGGAAACTAGAATTAATAGGAGGAATCGACAACAACAGCCGAAAAATCTCCTCGTTATCAACCGCATCTGCCGCAGAATATAATTCATCAACCCATTCAGCAGGCATAGCTTCCAAAAATGAAGTATTGAGCGTAAAAGCCAAATCAGCCGTTTCAGTTACCGTGGAAACCTCCGCGGACACCGCAGCATCAGAACTTAGCGAAGCTTCTCGATCATAAACATAGCGGACTCCCAGATACTTAGCCATCTTTTCCAGAATCACTTGCTCCCGAAAAGGCTTCGCTACAAAATCATCGCAACCAGCAGACAAAATCAGAGATCGCTCCTCATCAAAAGCACTTGCAGTCAGAGCAATAATCACCGTTGCTTGACCTTTCAAATGCGCTTTAATCTGTTTAGTAGCTTCGTAACCATCCATCACCGGCATCCGCATATCCATCCAAATCAAATGAGGTTCCCAACTCGACCACATTTCCACAGCTTGAACGCCATTTTCAGCTTCCTGCACCGCAAAGCCAAGGGATGTCAGCATTCTGACCAACAGCAAGCGGCTTTCCAGGCGATCATCAACAGCTAAAATCCGGTATTCTGGCTGTCCGGGTTCCAGACCCACCACTCGGCGAGCTGTTTGAGCCACCTGAATTTCCACGGCATTAGGGAGCGAAACTTTAACATCAAATCTAAAAATGCTGCCGCGACCGAGGGTGCTTGTTACCGTCATCTTCCCTCCCATTAACTGCACAAACTGTTTGCTGATTGGCAAGCCCAAACCTGTTCCTTCTTGAGCTTTTTTGCCGCTTTCTGTTTGCGCGAAAGGTTTAAACAAATTGTTCATTTCTTCGGCAGAAATTCCTGAACCAGTGTCTTCCACTTCAAATAGCAAAGAGCAATTCTCACTTGGCGAAATTCCTGGGGAAGTTTTATTTTTTACCAGTTCATGCTTGAGTCTCAAATTAACACCACCTTCCGCAGTAAATTTAATAGCATTTCCCACTACATTTATCAATACTTGTCGCAACTTACTTTCGTCAGTTTCTATATATTGAGGTAGATCTGCTGGGCAATCAAAAATTAACTGCAACCCTTTTTTTTCCGCTTGCAGCTTCAGCATATTTTCAGTATTTTTTAGCATTTTGTGCAAGTTGAAGGTGCTGTTATTAAGTGTCACCAGCCCAACTTCAATTTTTGACATTTGCAGAATATTGTTGATTAGAACGAGCAAATGTTCCCCGCTCTGGATAATAATTCCTAAGTATTGCTGTTGGTCGGCACCGAGGTCTGGGTCGCGGGCCAGCAGTTGGCTGAAACCGAGAATTGCGTTGAGGGGAGTTCGCAATTCGTGGCTCATATTCGAGAGAAATTCGCTTTTTGCCCTGTTCGCTCTGTCGGCTTCTTCTTTGGCTTTTTGCAGGACTATTTCAGCTTGTTTACGTTCAGTAATATCGCTAGCAGTGCCTGTTGTGCCGATGATATTTCCTTCAGCGTCCATGCGCGCGATCGCCTTCGTATTTACATCAATCTTTCTGCCGTCTTTTCCTAATACTATGTTTTCGTACTGAAACACAGTTTTGCCCGTCAGCAAGCGCTGCTGAAGTTCCCATTTCCAGTCTATTTCTCCTGGGGCTAAGAAATCGCTAAAAGAACAGCCTAGCATTTCTTCAGGCTCGTAACCGTAGATTTGTTTAACTGCTTGGTTCACAAAAGTAAGGTGTCCTTCAGCATCGCAAGACCAGATAATATCTTGGGAAGTTTCAACTAAATGACGGTATTTTTCTTCGCTCTCTGCTAGGGCTATTTCTGCCCGCTTGCGGGGGGTAATGTCCATCAACGTTGTGAATAGTTTTGTCACTTTACCTTGTTGATTGACAACTGCTTCTCCTCTGGCTTCGATGTAGCGGATGAAGCCGGCTTCACTTGTTTGTGACTGGCAATTATCCGCACCCCTTGTCGGTTCCAGCCGCAGGATTCGATATTCCAAACTGTAGGATTGCCCATTAGCAATAGCAGCGTCGATCGTTGTTTGCCACTTTTGTCGATCGTCCGGATGCACGTATTGCGAAAACTCAGTTAGTGTTGGCGCAGGTTGGGTTGGCTCGATCCCAAAAATCCGAGATAACTCTTCCGACCAAGTAGTTGTGTTGGCAGAGAAATCGCATTCCCAATTACCCACACGGGCGATTCTTTGCGCTGCTGCTAAAGAAGCCGCTACAGATCGGAGTTTTTCTTCGGCTAATTTGCGATCGCTAATATCTTGAATCACAGAAATCACGCAGGTTTCGCCATGAATGTCAATGATTTCTGCTGACAGCAGCCCGGTTCTGAGTCCCCCTGTTTTAGTGCGAAAATCAAATTCATAGTTGAGAACAATTTTTTTTTCGTCTAACATTTTAAACAACTCAGCGCGGGCTTGTATATTTTGCCAAAGATTCAAATCAAGCGCCGTGCGATCGAGGATTTCTGCGGCAGAATAACCGATTGTCTGGCAAAAAGCCTCATTAATTTCTAAATAACGACCGTCATTAAGTCGGGTAATAGTAATCGGGTTGGGAGAAGAACGAAAAGCTTTAGCAAACTTTTCCTCAGACAAGCGCAGTTGTGCAGTCCGCTCCTCGACTAAAGTTTCCAATTCTTGATTTAGCTTTTGGAGTTGAGTATTTTGTTGGGCTAATTGCTTCTCCCTAAAATAGCTATTAATCGCTTCTTTTACCGTCAACTTCAAATCTTCTGACTGCCAAGGTTTCGATATGTATCGGTACAATTTAGCATATTTAATAGTATTCGCCACTGCTTCTAGGTCTGCTTGCCCTGTCAGCATGATTTTGATAGTTTTTGGCGATATTCTGTGAATCTGCTTCAGTAATTCGTCCCCTTTGATATTCGGCATCAGATAGTCGGAAATCACTGCTACGATTTCGCAGCCATCTGCCAGTAATTCCTCGATTAACTCTAAAGCATCTTCACCGCCTTCAGCGGTTTCTAATAAGTGTTCTTCCCCCAGGGTTTTTTTTAACTCAATTTTCAAACTTTCAAGAATTATCGGTTCGTCATCCACACAAATAATCACAGGTTTATTGTTCATATTTTTGTCCAACCAGATTTTATAGTTTCTACTAATTCTTTGCGTTCCCACGGCTTGTACAAACAACGGTGCAAGTTTGCTTGCTCTTTCACCCGTGCTATTGCTACTTCGTCTGCTTGCCCGGTCAGCATAACTTTCACAATTTTAGGATATTTTTGGTGAACCATAATCAAAAAATCATCTCCTTTAATCCCTGGCATTAACCAGTCAGATACTATGACTAAAATATCACTTTCATCTTCTTTTTGAATTTCCTCCATAATTTCCAGAGCTTCCTCTGCATTTTCTGCTACTTCATAGAGGTAAGCATCCCCAAATTCTTTTTTAAGTTGAATTTTTAAACTATTTAAGACTACAACTTCATCGTCAACGCACAAAATTACTGGTTTAGACATAAAACTTTACTTCTATTAAATTTTAACAATTGGGGCATTTCCCTCTTTTTTTTATTGCTATCAAGGGATTCCGACGGGCAAGAATATAGTAAATTTTGTTTGACCAGGCACGCTTTCTACTTGCAGTTCACCTTGGTGTTTTTCTAGAATTTTTTGAACTATATCTAATCCCAAACCGCTACCTTCCCCTGGAGGTTTAGTTGTGAAAAACGGCTCAAAAATTCTCGGCATAATCTCTGGAGGAATGCCGGGACCACTGTCGGTAATACTGACTGATATTGCGTTCGCTTGGTGTTTGACATCAATTTTTAACACGCCTTTATTGCCCATCGCTTGTAAAGCATTGTGAACTAAATTTGTCCAAACTTGACTGAGTTCATCAGGATAGCATAGCACAGAGGGCAAATTAGTACCATAGTTTCTGACTACTTCCACACCGTGTTTGATTTGGTAGTGGTAAAGCGTTAAAACAGTATCAATACCGTCGGTGATATTAGCGATTACTTTGGTACCCGACTGGTCGTAACGAGAGTAGCTTTTCAAAGCAAAAACGATTTTGGCTGCCCTATCTGTGGCGGTAGCAATATTTTTAGTGCTTTTTTGTACTGTAGCAAATTGGTAGGCGGTTTGTACAATATTTCGACTTTGGCTGTCTTTCAACAAAGGTAAAAAAGGTTCTACATTATTGCCGATGCCGATATCTAATAAAGTACAGGCAAGACTGGCAGCGTCGTCAATCTTTTCTGATTCTAATTGCCCCTGCAAAAGTTTTTTTAACTGACGTTTTTCTTTACTAGATAATGTATCTGTTTCTTGGCTGGACTTGTGTAGCAAAGCCAAGAAATCCTGCCGCCGTTCCGGGGATAGTTGTTGAAAAAATATCGGCAACTGCTGCAATTGTTCCGTCCAGAAGTCGGCGATGTTCTGCACAGAAGAGCGAATCGCCCCTAAAGGAGAATTTATTTCATGAGCAACTCCGGCAATTAACTGTCCGAGGGCTGCCATTTTTTCTGATTGAATGAGTTCTTTTTGAGTCCGCTTCAGTTCTTCTAAGGTATGAGATAACTCTGCATTTTTTTTGCACAGCGCTGACTCGGCTATTTTGCGGGCATTGATGTTGCGGGCAACCCAAATGACTGCATCTTTTGAGAACAGAGAAATGCAGGCGGAAAACCAAATTTCCCGGTCACAAACTGTTAAGCTGTAGTCAAAATTGAGAGTTTGTTGTGTTTCTAACACTTGCTGAACTAACACCCACCAATCATCCGGGTTGTCGTCGTCAAAAAAATGTTCTATAGTCAAGCTGACTATATCACAATCTGGTTCAGAAGCGGCTGCCACATTCGTTGGCAAAACTTCTATGTTCCGCTGAATGTCTAGCACGAGAACGATGTCGGTCATCGCTTCAAAAACGGCGCGCACTTTCCTTTCAGAAAAGTGCAATTTTTCTTCGAGCAACTTTCTACCACTAATTTGTTGCTGCAATTCTTCGTTACTGGCTGCTAGTTGAACCGTGCGGTCTAGAACTCGCTGTTCGAGTTCGGTGTTCAGGCGGCGAACTTCAGCTTCAGCGGTAGTGCGGTCTTGTATTTCCTTTTTTAACTGACTGTTGGCATTAATTAATTCTAAAGTTCGCTGTTTGATTTGTTCTTCCAAATTATCATTTAATATTCGCAATTTTTCTTCTATTTCTGTTCTCCGCAACGCTTCTTTTTGCAATTCTTCGTTCATTTTGTTCAACTCCTGAATTTTGTCGGCAACTGTTTCCTGCAAAAGCTCGACATTTGCGTGCATTTCTACCGGATCTAAGGCCTGCAGCAGGCTAATTTCAGTCACAATTCCAGCTAAATATCCTTCCTCGTCCACCACCACCAAGCGCCGGATGCGGTGCTGCTGCATTAACTGGTGAGCCTGCCACAAGGTGGCTTTTACCTGCAACGGTATCAGCGGAAAACTCATCGCGGCGGTGACGGGAGTACCTGCGAAATCTAGTCCAGAAGCTTGGAATTTAACAATGTCGCGTTCTGTAATTATGCCCACAGGTTTCTGATTTTTGTTGTCGCTGTCAGTGCAAATGACTATGCAGCTTTTTCGCTGGGTTCTCATCTGTTTTGCGACTTCTAAAACTGAGGCGCTGCTTGAGGTAACTATTAATTGTCTAGTCATAATTTCTTCGGCACGCCACATTTTCAGCAAGTCTGCCGGTTTGAGGATTTTACGGATGCTTTCGCAGGTGATGGCGCCTAGTAAGTTCCCACCTTCGTCTAGGAGGGGTAAATGACGGATTCTTTTCGATCGCAATATGCTCAATACCTTGAAGATATTCCCCGCTTTATCGACGGAAATGGCGATCGGGTTTTCAGTCATCACCTCAGAAATTGCTACCCCTGCTAGCGGTATTTCGCTAGCAGTTATTTTCACAACATCGCGTTCTGTAAAAATTCCGAGCAATTGCTGCTCAAACGCGATTAAAATACAACTGGCACTCGCCTCAGTCATGGCAGCAATTGCGACTTTCACAGGTGTGTCTGGAGGCAGCACTGGTGGTTTGGGGTCGATCGCCTGTTCTAGCAAGCTTTGGGTATCAGAAACTATTGTTGACATGGGCAAATCAAGGGGGATAGATGCAGGCGGAACCGGCACTTAATACCATTTTAGATTTCCGATTTTACAGTCGCGGTAGGCTAACCGCCATCCTGGTTTGACATCGGTCTAGAGGTGCATTTTTAGTCGCGCATTGGTATAATTTTTAGTGCGATCGCGCTAAACGGCGATCGGAATTGACACCATACACGTCCTTTGACCGATAACTGATGTTACTTCTATGTTAC
This sequence comes from Microcoleus sp. Pol8_D6, assembly GCF_036700965.1. NCBI lineage: Bacteria > Bacillati > Cyanobacteriota > Cyanophyceae > Oscillatoriales > Microcoleaceae > Microcoleus > Microcoleus sp. Pol8_D6. The sequence continues at coordinate 77,010 of NZ_JAUBPW010000011.1, forward strand.
CCGAATGTTTTTCCACACTTTTTTTAATAATCTCCCGTCCCCACCCGCTGCCTTCGTCGGCGGGTTTTGTGGTAAAAAACGGATTACAGATTCGTGGTAAAATTTCCACGTAATTCAATTCCCACTGACGAGCAGGCTATGATTTTCTGCTCTGACCTTTACTTTTAAAACTCCGCAATTCTCTATCGCTTGTAAACCATTGTGCATCCTATTTAGGGAAACTTGTTTGAGTTCGTCTGGATTACACAACAATTTAGGCAGTGTAGCTTGAGATTCTCTGACAATTTCTACTCGGTGTTGTAGTTTTTTAATCAAAATTTAATCGAGTTTCAAGGGGTCATTAATAGTGGCAATTACTGTTCTACCATACAGTTACATCGAGAATATTTTTGAAACTAAAAATTACTTTTTTGGCTCTCTGTATACCAGATGCTTTTCTTGGCAAGCTGTGAATAAATGGCAGAGACTATCTGACTGACTCAGCAAGTTAAGCACGCTTTGATGAAATATGTGATTGCAGGGCAAATTTGTGGATTCCTTATGTTGAGCAAGCAGGATGCTCGATTCAGAAGTTTCGCGTTTTATTTTTGTAAGTTCTTGCCCTGAAAAATAGGAATATTGCGAGTTTTGGCACAATAACCGACAACTTCAAACTCAGCGTTTTGGAGAACACTTTAATAGCTTTCTCGGAACATTGGGCGACTTTCCCTGAGATGAAACTTGCTGTGAGCGATACGGGAGCATCCCGGTTTTGTAAATATCCCCAAATCAGCATAAAATGAGTAAAATCCAAAAAAACGTTAAAAAAGAGTGGAGAGAAAGAGCCATGACCCCTGAAGAACTAGAGCGATTGGAAAGCTGTACGTCAGAAATTGCTAAAATTTTTTATAACAATACACCCCCCAGTGAACTGACAAGTTTGGAAAATATCGAAAAGCATCTCAGGCAGCAATGGCTGGTTCATGTAGGTCCCCAAATAGGTTTTTTTTTATCAAACAGGCAACGGGAACAGAACAAGGACGACCCCGGACAGTAAAAAGCTGTATTGGTGAACTAATAATTACTGAAAAACAGGCAGAAAAATTAGAGGTCAAGAAATCCACCCGATTATCTCCATTATTTGAAAAATGCTGTCTCCGTCAAATCGCTAATATTTCCTACTCCAAGGCTGCCCAAGAAATGGAAGTTCAGACAGGAGTAAAGATGGGACACACTTGTTTACATCGATTGGTAGAAAAACAAGAATGGTCAGAACCGATAGCCTTCTTGGAGGTTGAGGAAACTAGCATAGATGGAGGGAAAGTCCGTCTGAGAGGGAAGTTGGGAGAAGGGTCTCATTGGCAAGATTATAAGGCCGTGCGGTTACATGAAAGTTATTATGGGGCTTTTTATCAAGATAATGAAGCGTTAATTAACTATATAAACCATCAGCCTTTAGCCGATATATTAACTTGTCGCTTGTGATGGACATGAGGGAATATGGAACATTATTAGCCAGTTGAATCCTGGTAAAACCAGACGCGAAATTTTAGATTGGTATCATTTAATTGAAAATCTATATAAAGTGGGAGGGTCGTTGAAACGTCTAGTCCAAGCCAAGGAATTTTTGTGGCAAGGCCGGGTCGAGTCCACTCTAGATTTATTTAAGTATGCTCGCAAAAAAACCGCCCAAAACTTTTGTAAGTATCTAGAAAAGCATCGCTCTCGAATTGTTAACTATGAGCAATTATCACAAGACAAGATTTGTTCCATCGGCTCGGGAGCGGTGGAATCGACGGTCAAACAAATAGATAGAAGGTTGAAAATTTCTGGCGCTCAATGGTTGAAAAAAAATGTCAATCAAATGCTCAAACTTCGTTGTGCCTACCTCAACGACCTCTTAGCCATTTGAGGCTTTTGCAAAACCGGGATGCTCCCGAGCGATACAAGCTGCTACTAAGTAGCATATCCTGCCTCAGAGGCTGTTGGCATTGAACATCGATAACTTTAGCTATGTGTTGCAGTAACTAGCAGCCAAAAAAATCACGGTGCCCGCAATTATAAATAATAACCCTGCCTTTGCGCGCAAGCATTCAAGGCAGGGTTATTATTGAGTATTCCGAATTCTCAAGGGTGAAGGGAGGACGCTGCTGCCGACTTCGGCTGCCCAGCAGTGCACTACTCGCCCAATCGAGTTATTTTAGCGCTGCGTTCGGCCAACATCAGCACTACATAAATAGTCATTACATAGCCGGCGGCCAGAATGGGAATAATTAGAGGAATATCGCGATAAATCATAATTAGAACCAAAAGTCAAGGACGAGGAGGAGCAGGACAAGTTCAAGACCTACTACATTAAGTCAGCACGCAAGACCATGCCTTGGTTCTGAAGGCTGTTTTTCCATATCAAGCCTGCGGGAACATTTAGGCGTTCCCGGTCATCAATAATGATTTACTGCTTTACAGATGCTTAAACAGCCTAAAACCATCCACTTTAGCTGCTTTGAGCTACCGTGCACATAAGATGCGCTACTCTTAACTTCTGATAACTTTTAGCCGCGAGGAACTAAAAATCTGTACCAGAAATTTTGGCTGCGATCGACTAACAAGGCTGGCTCTACGAAACTTTTACAGGCACCTAAAAGCTACCTGCCAGTCTGGCTGTACTTAATGTATAGAATTGTTTAAATCCTTAATACCCATAATAACACAGGGTTTTTGGGATTTAGAGATTTTTTGGCAGTGTCCTTAACAATTCGATACAATAGGGGCAACCCCTCTGAGAGTCGGCAACTCGCCGATGGCAGTCGGGTGACTCCCATCAGGCGGCAGATGACAAATAACTGCCGATCACCTAGATTTTTCTTTTCTATTGCAGAGAATTACCTTAAAATAAAGATATGATATGTAAAATTTTGTTACTTTACGGCTTGAGTCGGCGTATCCATGATCTCTAGCACTCTCCTATTTTCCTCGGTTGAAGAAGACCTGCGACTGTTGACAGAAAACTTAAAACAGTTAGTGGGTGCCCGTCATCCCATCTTGTACGCGGCTGCAGAATACTTATTCGGCACAAAGGGAAAACGAGTGAGACCCGCAATCGTTCTGTTGATGGCCAAGGCGACTATGCCCGATCGGGAAATCACGGAAAAACACCGCCGCCTCGCTGAAATTACGGAAATGATCCACACAGCTAGTCTAGTCCACGACGACGTGGTGGACGAGTCGGATCTGCGGCGGGGAGTGCCGACGGTTCACAGTCGGTTTAACAACCGAGTGGCAGTATTGGCGGGAGACTTTCTGTTTGCTCAATCTTCCTGGCATTTGGCAAATCTCGACAACCTGCCAGTAGTCAAACTGCTTTCAGAAGTGATTATGGATTTAGCTGAGGGGGAAATTCAACAGGGACTAAATGGATTTGACACCAGCTTGTCGATCGAAGCGTACCTCGAAAAAAGTTATTACAAAACAGCGTCTTTAATTGCCAACAGTTCCAAAGCAGCGGGCTGTTTGAGCGAGGTTTCAGCGGAAATAGCAGACGATTTGTACAACTACGGTCGGGACATTGGTTTGGCATTCCAAATAGTAGATGATATATTAGATTTCACCGCTTCAACGGAAACTTTGGGGAAACCGGCAGGCTCGGATCTCAGAAGCGGTAATCTGACAGCACCCGCACTATTTGCCCTAGAAGAAAAACCTTACTTGGAAGTTCTCATAGAACGCGAATTTGCCCAAGAAGGAGATCTAGAGCAGGCCCTGGCACTGGTAGAAGATTCTAGAGGCATAGAGAGAGCCCGAGAACTAGCCACAAACCACGCACAGAAAGCCGTCGAATACTTAGCTGCGCTGCCCCATTCAGAGTCCCGTCAAGCTTTGATTGATTTGGCTGAATACGTTTTGAGTAGACTTTATTAGAGGTTAAAAAGTTACATTTTATTGGTAATGGGGAATTGGTAATGGGGAATGCCCAATGCCTAATGCCCTGTTACCAATTAATAGAAAATTGAATTGTTTAGGCAATATCTGGCGGTGGAGCCGATCGATACTGTTGCAAGTAAACGTTAATTAAACTTTGTACTTGCTCGCGAGGGATTTCCGTCCCGACTTCCTGATTTCCGGGACTTTCAAAAAAAACAATGCTGTCAAGACCTTCCAGAGCTATCATCTGAAATAAAAGGTGAGTAACAGGCAAAAGCACCGGTCTGAGGCGATCGCCCCCAGCAGCCGCAGCCTGCGACGCATCTTTAATACTTGTCCAAGCATAAATCACCTTCTTCTCCCGTCCCGGTTGCTTGAGATTGCTCAAAACCACGATCGCCCAACTTTGGTCTACCGCTTGCAGGATCGAGTATTCGAGGTGCTGTAGCTGTTGGGCAATTAACACCAGGGCCGGGGCGATCGCCTTTAAGATTTGTGGCGTCGAACCGTCGGGCGGAGCTTTTTCGATTAATGCTTGAATCTGTTGGTCTAAATCCATCAGTCAGTTCTTTGATATCTAAAATTAAAAATTTCAGGTTAGCAGGTCCGCATCCAAGTATATATTACCCAGCACTGCCCTATTAAAGATAAGCTGACACCCCTCTAAATTGAAGATTTTGCAGCCTAGAGTCCTTGTAGCGAGCATTTGGGCCAAAAAATTAAGTGCGTAACACCTTACACAATGTCATCCAAAAAGTCTAACCATAGGGTGCTGAGCGCTAGCGCTGTCCAGGGGTGTTAAATCTGAGCCCGATCAAAAGCCGAAAACTGCTATTTCACGTTCGGATTTTTCAAACTTAAAGCAATAAAAACTGCTTGGGAGAGTTTGGTTTCAAAATCAAAACGCCCAAAGTTAGTAACTTCGTTGTGTACTGAGTCCCCCGGCGCTTACGGCGCACTCATGAGCGGGCTGGGTGCTGAGGGCGCACCTTACCCCAGATGGCGACTCAAAGAATTTGTTGGCCCCACTCCTATATATCTATTGTTCATATTTATAGTTGGTCGATCGTCCTTGACCCTACCCATACCTGCCGCTGCACCTCGGACTCATCAGTTACACCCCTAACTTTTTCGTTGTTAACTGCCCCAGATTTACCTCAAGTGTAACGAAATATTACAAGATGACGCTAAAGCTGCATAGAGGCTTGACAGCAAAGAATTAAGCGGCTAATCTGATATACATACCCGGGTAAGTCAATTCACTGTCATATGCAAGAAAAGCAAAAAGTTACATTGTATCTTCCACCAGAACTGCATCGCCAGCTCAAAATCCGAGCCGCAGTCGAAACTGAACCGATGTCATCAATTGCAGAAAGGGCAATTGTCTTCTACCTAGGAAATCCCGAACTGGTTGACGAAGTAGAAGCCTCCTACGGACAAACCCATCGGGTATACAACTGTCCAGAATGCACGGGTTCAGTAGTAATGCGAGATGGAGAACTGGCATCCGTAACAAGTCAGCCGAGCGTATTGGCTGAACAGGATCTTCCAATAAAGCAGGTGTCGGGCGTCAGTGCCAGCACCGCCAAACCGGGAGAGGAAGAATTGGTTCCCTGCTAAGAATGCCTTGCTTCGCCAAAAAGCTAAAACTGAAATTTTCAGCAGTAAGAGGGCTAAGGGCAGCATTGAGATTCAGCAAAGATAGCACCGTCTCTAGTGGGTCGAGGACTATGCAAGAAGAGATCAGTATTCTAATCCAAGCTCAATATCCTCTGATCTACCTCGTGACATCCGAGGAAGAGCGGTGTGAGCAAGCAATTTCGACAATAGCTCAAGCCAAACCACAGCGACGAGTATTTATCTGGACTGTAACTCACGGCATTGTGGAGTATGGTCAACCCCGCACCACCACCCAACACAACACCGTCTCGCCAGAGGCAGCAATTGAATGGGTGATCAGGCAGCGAGAACCCAACAGTAACGCTAGCATCTACATTTTCAAAGATTTGCATCCTTTTATAGATTCTCCTCCGGTAACGAGGTGGTTGCGCGATGCGATCGCCCACTTCAAAGGAACGCAAAAGACAATTATACTGATGTCTCCTTTGCAGCAAATTCCGATCGAGCTAGAAAAGGAAGTAGTGGTATTAGACTTCGCGTTGCCAGACATGAAGGAACTAAACCAAGTATTGTCTGGTCAGTTGGAGCAAACGCAATCGCGACGCATTACCACAGAAGCGCGAGAAAAACTTTTAAAAGCAGCTTTGGGATTGACCAAGGACGAAGCTGAAAAAGTTTATCGCAAAGCCCAAGTTTCGACTGGGCGCCTCACAGAAGAAGAAGTAGACATAGTTCTTTCGGAGAAAAAGCAATTAATTCGGCGCAACGGCATTCTAGAGTTTATTGAAGAAGACGAAACCCTGGATGCAGTCGGCGGTTTAGAAGAGCTGAAGCGGTGGCTGAGACAGCGTTCCAACGCCTTTACAGAAAGGGCGAGAGAATACGGCCTGCCCCAACCAAAAGGGATGTTAATTCTCGGCGTACCGGGATGCGGAAAATCGCTGATTGCCAAGACCACCTCCCGCCTCTGGGGACTGCCCCTGCTGAGGCTAGATATGGGTAGAGTCTACGACGGCTCGATGGTGGGTCGATCGGAAGCCAACCTCCGCAATGCCCTCAAAACAGCAGAATCCATCTCTCCAGCCCTCCTCTTCATCGACGAACTAGACAAAGCCTTTGCAGGAGGCACTGGTTCGGCCGACTCAGACGGAGGCACCTCCAGCCGCATTTTCGGTTCCTTCCTCACTTGGATGCAAGAAAAGACTTCCCCAGTCTTCGTAATGGCAACAGCCAACCGAATCGAGCGGTTGCCGGGAGAATTCTTGAGGAAAGGCCGATTCGACGAACTGTTCTTTGTTGATCTGCCTACCAAAGAAGAACGCCAAGATATATTTAAGATTCACCTGTCAAAGCGCCGTCGGGAAATTACTCGCTTCGATTTAGAGCAACTTTCCAATGTTTCCGAGGGCTTTTCAGGTGCAGAGATTGAGCAAGCGCTAGTAGCCGCCATGTACGAAGCCTTCGCTCAAGATCGAGAGTTTACGCAGCTAGACATCATCGCGGCCATTAAATCTACAATGCCACTGTCTAAAACAATGACCGAACAGGTCACCGCCCTGCGAGATTGGGCTAGACAGCGTGCAAGGCCCGCTGCGTCTTCCGTCGCTGAATACCAGCGAATGGAATTCTAAAAGCTTTCTCCTGGTCCAAACAGGAGCAAAGGCTAGCAACAGCTAGCAGTTCGATTCAAGAGCCGCCCAGCGGCACCGTTAAATCCAGACCGTTGTTGTTTCTCTCTCAGTTTTATTAGGAGGAAATCCAATGTCTCACTTTAGCACTCTGCGTACCAAAATCACCGATGCCGAAATCCTGAAAGCTTCCCTGCGCGACTTGGGCATTTCAGTCAAGTCAGAAGCTGATGTTCGTGGCTATAACGGTCAGCGCGTTCGCTCCGACATCGTGGCGATTCTCGAAGGCGAATATGACCTGGGTTGGTCTCGCAATAGCGATGGTTCTTTTGACCTGATTGCCGACCTCTGGGGCGTCGCCAAAAAGCACAATCAAACTGAGTTAATCAACTCCATCAACCAGAAGTACGCAGTTAACAAGACCTTGGCAGCAGTCAAGCAGCGCGGTTTGCAAAATGCCAACGTTAAGCTGGTAGTGCAAAACTAATTGATCTGCAAATTTCCAAGCTCGCGGGTTAACCAAACAAACGGGTTAACCCGTTTTTAGATCGCTAGGATGTAGAGGGGGGTCTTTAGGCCGCCACATACTTTTTTAGCACCCCCAAGCAGCAGCTTTCAACCTGAAAGCTGCTGCTTTATGCTTTAATGGTCAGCTACCTAATGCTTGGGGCAATCGTTGATCGTTTGTTGATAAATTTCAAGTATTCGATCGACTTTGCGTTCCCAATCAAAATGCTGCCGAACTCGTTCCCGTCCCGCAGAACCCATACTCTGCCGCAATTCTGGTGAATGAGCCAGCTTGAGCATCGCATCTGTCAGTCCCTGGACAAATCCTTCTTTAGAAGTCGGTTCTACTAAAATACCGCAAGTGGAATTCAGATAATCTGCCGGGCCACCCCAGTTCGTTGCTATGACAGGCAAGCCCACTGCCATTGCCTCCATCACCACTGCCCCCCCGCATTCCCGCAAACTGGGAAAAACCATTGCATCAGCTTGTTGCATTTTGAGAGCGCAGTCTTCCTGAGACAGCCAGCGACTAAATACAACGTTGCTGTCGATGCCTAAACGAACTGTTTGAGCTTCGAGTTCCCCTCGGATGTGCCCATCACCGATGATTTCCAAGACTGCATCCGTTTGAGCGACGACGGGTGCGAAGGCTTCCAGCAGCAAATCTACAGCTTTCCAGCCGATCAGCCTGCCTAAAAATATAAAATGAACCTGCCCGGTCGCTGCTCTTGATAAGCTAGAGTCCGATCGCCACACCGAGAAATCCACGCCGTTTTCCACAAGTTCAATAACTTTACCCTGCACTCCAGATGCCAGTGCGTGCTTAGTCCGAGCGTTTGCCACTAACAGCGTCTCCGCTTTGATTTTACCGGGAAAAAGACGATTGAAGAAATCGACGCACTGGTAACCGATCTCGATTAAAATATCAATGATAGGACTTTGGCGCGATCGAAAAGCCAGAGGAAATTTAACCGACGTGTTCATCGGCCCGATAACTACCGGAACTCCCAATCCGAACATCAACGAAGGAACTGTTGCCGAGACTGGTGTCGGTTCGTGTACAATATCAATCTCGTGTTTGCTCACCAGCCGCCGGACAATGCGACGCTGTAGCACTTGGGTGTAGAGGTGACTGAGCAGCCCAAAAGTAAATTCATTCACTCTTGCAGGGATAAATCGCCCGCAATTGTGAAGCAGTCGGTGCAGCCAAGTGTCCGGTACAAAGTGCATTCGATCGCAGTCTTCTGGAAACAGCCCTGTGAGTTCTTCCTGGGTGCGGGCGTGCGCCACTAACCATGTCTCTATTTGGCGCGATCGAAGTATCCGGAAATAGTTGACCGGCAGCAATGACTCGCCACCGAATTTAGTTGAAGCGTTCTGAGCAACAATTAAAATTCGCATAACTTGTTTGGACTCAACTGGATTTATGTAATCTGAGATTAAATTTGTTCTTTGGCATAACTAAGACGGGTTAGTTTTTCCAAGTTTTTCCAAACACTGAGCTAAAGTTTCTGCACTGCGGCCGTGGCTAAATTTAGCCATAATTTTTTTCCGGGATTCCTGACTGAGGCTCAAAGCAAGTTCGGGATTTTGCAGTATATTGACGATCGCATCGGCCATTTCTTGGGGTTTTTCTGATTGGACTAATAGAGCATCCATGCCGTCATTTACTAGCTCAGAAGTTCCGCCTACATTAGTAACAACCGACGGCACTTCCATCGCCATTGCTTCCATCACAGCAACCGGAACTCCTTCATTCAAACTTGCCAAAGCGAAAATGTGAGCTGCTTCTAGACCTTGGCGAATTCGCTGTTCCGAAACAGCCCCAAGTAGCTCCACGCATTCGGACATCGATTTATCTTCAATGATTTTTTGTAGCTCTTGGTGATACCCGCTGCCCCCTTGTTCATCCTCGCCTGCAATTTGCAGCCTCACGTCAAATCCCCGATTTCGCAGCAATTCTACAGTCTCAATCAAGTATTTATGACCTTTCACCGGGTTGAGGCGGCCGCAAGCAAAAATATTGCACGGACTTCCTTCTTGCCAAGGCTTGTAAGGGCTGCTGCGTTCAATTTCTGCAGTATTAACTCCCATGGGAGCAACAGCTAATTGTTTGGGAAGAAAGTTCGCTAATTTATTTTTGACATCATTGAGAAGCAGTTGAGATATGACGATCGCAAAAGCAGCATTTTTCCACTTTTGTTCCTGATTTGACCCGTACACTTCTAAAGTAGGCCCGTGAAGAGTTATACTGTAAGTACACCCTGTAATAATTGAGTTAAATAAGGCTATATTGGCGGAATTGGCACAGGAATGAACGTGGATATGAGACCAACCTTTTGTTTTTGTTAACCCTGCTAGTTTGCCAGCAACCAAAACCAGTGCTAAGAGTTTAACTTTTTCAAATAACGATGTATCTCTCGCTTTGGCAATAACTGCTAGGCACTGCCACCATGCAGCGGGACCTGCTTTGAGAACCTCTAGGAATGAGTTAATAAAATCTTTCGCAGCAAAGGGAAATAGATAAACAGTATTTTTTTGAGCTTCTTCTGCCCATACGTGAGAAGCGATCGCTCTGGGTGGCGGTTGAGTTGATACTAAATCTGTTTCAATTCCAAGTTCTGCAAGAAATTGTCGCTCCCGCCACAAAAAGATGTGTGTTTGTCCGGGAAATTGGGGAATAAAGTATCCGATTTTTGCCTTCATTTCTTACCTACTTTCTAATTTTTACTTCAAGGGTATTTATCTACTATGCCGATGCACGAACACCTTTCTCACCGAGCATTTTTTCGTAAATCTCGACGATTTTTATGCCCTTGTTCTCCCAGGCAAATTCTCTGGCTTTTTCGATCGCCTTCGCTGACATACTTTCCCGCAGCCTATCATCTTCTACTAACAGCTTAATTTTACTTATCAACTCCTGTGTTAGATACTCTCTAGAAATCGGCTCGATCTTAAAACCAGTTTCTTCATTGACGTATTCACCAATACCGCCGTTATTGGCAACTATGCAGGGGAGTCCGCAAGCCATAGCTTCCATTACCACTGCGCCCCCGAACTCTCGGATTGAAGGGAAGCAAAAAATATCTGCTTTCCTGTAATAATCCAAAGTTTCTTGTTGATTCACCCATCCGGCAAAGCTAACTATTTCCCCTAGATTAAGCTCCTTTACTCGGTTTTCCAAGTTATTTTTTTCTGGCCCGTCTCCTACTATAGTTAAGCGGATTTTACTTTTAATTACCTGCTCTAATTTCCCAATAGACTCAATGACAATATCGGCACATTTGTAAGGCACTAATCGACCCACAAAAAGCAGATTGATATGGCTAACATCTTTAATTGGGATACTTGTCTGGTTTAAAAAATCCTCCGAAATGCCATTTTCGTAGAACAAATCAATTCTTGGGTCAGGGATTGCAAACAAATCTTTTAGCATATTTAAAGTATATGTTGAACCTGCTAAAATTTTGTCGGCTTTTTTGTAAGTTTCTACATAACCGGGAATTAATGCTCGACCAACTGCTCTCAAAAAGTTGAATTGAGCAAATTCTTGTTTTGCCGTTTCTTGAAAACCTGGTGGAAAGGGAATGCCCCCATTCACAGGGCCTAGAATAAAAGGAGTCTGCTGGCAAACACTGACTACCTTAAACGGATACCGCGGCATCATCGGGGTAATTGCATGAACTATGTCATAATCTCCGTTGAGGATTTTTCCTTTGAATTTTTCATATACTTGCTGATTAAATTCTTCATAAATTGGGTAGCTCAAGGTATTATAAAGAGGCCAATTTACTCGCCCGTTTGCGGTGAGTTTTTCGACTATTTTATAATATTGCTTGGTTAACTTTCCTTCTTCAAGGTAGACAACTTTTTCGTATTCTGGGTGTTTTTCGAGAGCTGGTTTATTTCTAATATGGGTGACGAGGGTTACATCAGCTAAATTATTGATTTTTTGGAAAAAATTGTACCCCACCAAAGGTACTGATGCCCAGTCAGGATTGCACTGCTCTACAATTAGTAAAACTTTTAATTGTTGATGGCTCATTTGTTTGCTACTCACGGGTGGACTTTCTGGGACGTTAGCTCTAATTCTAGCTGGCTGAATGAATAGAGTTGGTTGTTTTGTATTCGATCAGCTTGCTCTGCTGCCCCAGCAATCGGCGCTGGTGAAACTGGATTTGACCTTGTAGCTGGGGAAATTTGGCTAATACGCAAGACAAAGCGTAGATGGCTGAGTCTTTAGTTGTGAGAGCCCGATGCTTTAGATAATAGTTATAGGTGCGATAGGTTGCTAAGGGGTAGCCACTCAATAGTAACAAGCTCCAGCCTTTTGTCGGCCATATCATTGCCAAGGCTAGGGCTGGCAAGACTAAGCCCCAAAACCAGGTGCTGCGGGTTTCTTTGACCCAATGGCGCTCTGGTTCGCTTCCGTGCATCCAGGAACCCTCGGCGTAGGCGTAACCAGCTCTTTGGGCGCGCTTCCACCACTGAACAAAACTGGTCATTTGCGCGTCGTGCAGGGTCATTTCTGCGTCTAAGCGAAGGATTTTCCAATCTTTTTGGCGCAGCCGCAAGCACAGTTCGGGTTCTTCGCCGGCTATGAGTGCGAGATTGAAACCTTCCACTTGCTGAAATGCTGTGGCGCGCATCATGGAGTCGCCACCGCAGGCTTTGGTTTCGCCAATGGGGGTATCCCACTCGATGTCGCACAATTGGTTGTAGATGCTTGCTTTGGGGTATCGTTCGCGCCTCCGCCCGCATACTGCTGCTAAGTCGGGTTTGGCTGCGAGTTCGCTGTAGGCTCGATCGATCCATCCATCAACTACTTCGCAGTCACCGTCCACAAATTGGACAAATTCGATTTCTGGTGCTATTTCCAGCAAGCGGGCAAAGCCTTCATTTCTGGCGCGGGCTGCGGTAAACGGTATAGATAAGTCTAGTTCTACTGTATCGGCTCCGAGCGATCGGGCTAACTCTAGGCTACCGTCTGTTGAGCCGGAATCGACGTAGACGACGCGCGCAACTTTGTCTGTGGCTGAGACTAGGCACTGGCGGAGGCGCTGCCCTTCATTTCGTCCGATCGCCACTAATCCAATTTGTTTCAAGTTTTACCTTTTGAATGCGACTACTGAGCAGTTCCTTTTATATTTTAATAAAAGTCCAGCTAATTTCATAATTTTTCTGCGACTTCTAGAAATTATTTGTCAGACTTCCTGGGTTGTTTTTCGATTATTTTTGCCGGTATTCCCACTGCGGTTGCACCGGGTGGCACGTCACAAATCACCACAGCATTGGCACCAATCAAAGCATGATCGCCGATCGTTACGGAGCGAATAATTTTAGCTCCTGCACCAATATCGACATGACCGCCGATTTTGACATCAGCAACAATTGTCACCTGCTGAAGAATCAGACAGTTAGGGCCAATGGAAGCACTGGGATGAATGACAACGCCATTAGGATGAGTCAGCAGCAGTCCTCCTTGTATTTGGCAGTTCAAAGGGATGTCTGTTGCAGTGACAACGCTCCAAAATCGATGCTGGATCACGTTCCAACGGCATAAAACATATCCTCCAATGCCACCCTGCTGCTGCCACTTTTGATAGTTGCGGATAGATTTGAGCAGTTGGCGACTGGGTTCCCACCACTTGCTAAGTTTTTCGCGGCTCCAGTCTGGTTCTGTAGCAGAAATGATTGACTTAGTGATTGACTCAACCATTGTTTGTACAATTTTTTGATGATGTAGACAATTGTGCTTATTTGTGCGGTTTATCTGAAGATGAATCTCTAACTTGACTAGGGAGATTTATTGAATCTCCGCAGAGTTATAGCAGAATCCATAAGGAAGAAAATGATTTAAGCGTTGTTTTCAGCAGGCCGGGATTTGATAATTTTGGCAGGGATACCAACGGCAGTTTGACCTGCGGGAATATCTGATAAAACTACAGCATTGGCACCGATATTTACGTCGTCTCCTAGGTTGACCTTGCCGAGGATTTTTGCACCAGCGCCGACGTTAACCCGATCGCCCAATTGAGGGGATTCTAGCGGTTTGTCCAAATAGCGGTTTCCCAAGGTTACACCTTGGCGGATAATGCAGTCGTCGCCGATCGTACAATATCCGTGAATAATAATAGCGTTTTGATGTTCAATCACCACGCGACGACCGAGCTTCACAGTGTAAGGCAAGTCTATCCCATAACTATTGCGGACTTTTCGGTAGAGTGCTCGATAAATAATGCTCAAAGGAGCTCGCAGTAATTTCGGTTCTACCTGCATTCTCCAGACGCCAAAACGCTGCACTGCTACGGCGCGAAATCCCGGTTTTGTCCAATCTCGACCATGAGCAATCCAGTCTTCTTTAATTTGCTGCCACAGTCCCAGGCCGGGGTTTTCTACTTGATTTTCACTGGTGATTAAGTTTTGCTCAGTTACCATAAGCTCTAATTCACGCTATTTCTTGTTTACTCTATTGCTAGATGCCGACGATATTAATGGGTCTGTCAGGTTTTTGAGGAAGGAGCAATCAGGTTTTATCGATCGAGAATACTAATTTCTCGGCTGCATCATAAAATATTTTGCTTGCCTAGGTTAACCTGGTTTAGTTGGCTTTTACCGATTTACCAACTCCCTTTAAAAGTTTTTGGATTTTTCAATCTTACCCCCCTTAAAAAATACACTATTTAATACAAAATCCCTCAGCAATTGTGGTGGATCGCCATCGGGTTTGCCTTGAAGTACGCGGCGAACCCTCCACACTGCAAAACCCGAAGCCCAGGATATATCAGTTAATGCTGTGTAAACCAAGCCGTAGTTTTTGATAAAGTACCTACGCCGGGAATCAAACCAATAGGTGGGCAGCCGCTTGGCGGGCTTTTTGGTGTCAGTGACGCCTGAGCTTTGGCCGACTAAGTGGACAACACGACTTTCGGGTACGTACCAGCAATTCCAGCCAGCTTTGTTCGCTTGCAGACAAAAGTCCATTTCTTCGCAGTACATGAAATAAGCTTCATCCATCAAGCCAATCTTTTCAAATACTTCGCGACGGACGATCATGCTGGCTCCAGCTACCCAATCAGTTTGACAGGTTTTTTGAGAAATGGGAGGCGCTGCGGCCCAGTTGGCTAATAACTTGGATATAAAGCCTGTCCGCCAACCAAAATCGATTTCGGTGAAGATGTTGTGAAACCGAAAAGCTGACTCCTGGGGCGTGCCGTCGGGGTCTTCCAAGCGGCTGCCGGCGATGCCGGCTTCGGGGTGGGAGTCCATGAAATCGACGAGGGCTTTTAAGGCACCGGGGCGAACTATGGTGTCTGGGTTGAGCAGCAGGAAGTAAGGGGGAGGATTGGTGGATTGGAGGGTGGGACGGATCAGGGCGTTGTTGCCGAAGGCAAATCCGCCGTTGCGGTTTAGGGGAACGAAGGATGCCCATTCATTCCAGCCTTCTGAGGCGATCGCACTACTAATTTCTTCGACGGAGCGATCGCCTGAAGCATTGTCGCCAACTACAACTCGCATACCGGGCAGCGATTGAACTTCGCTAACTAGAGAGCGCAAGCAGTCTATTGTCAAACTAGAGGTTCGGTAGTTAACAATGACAACCAGCAGTGGATAGGGGTGATTGGACTCGCTGGCCTTCGACATAAGTACCGTTGTTGGTTTAACAACTTTTTAGCTCAAGTTGTACCCATCTGGCAAGCTGGAGCGATCGCCAGGAGTGCAGGTATCGCCTACTTTTTTGATTGCTCCAACATAATTGACAAAAGCTGCCACCGCTGCCGGTGCATTTCTTCGTGAGTCAGGCGGCGAGCATATTTCAGACCTGCCATGCCCATATTTTGAAGTAGGTTCAAGTTTTCTCCCGACTGTTTGAGCAAGTTTGCTAAATCAACTGGGTCATTGCAATTACCGATCAAGCCTGTGATGCCGTTTTCGATACAGTCGCGGAGTCCGGCTGTGTTGTTTGCCAGTACCGATACGGCCTGGGAATAAGCATCGTATACTATTCTGGGCTGTTCGTCTGAGGTACTGGGAACGACAACAGCATGATATTGTTGCAGCCGCCCGAAGAATTCTCTGCCGTAAGGAATAGTTCCCAAAAGTTCTATCTGTACCGATTTTTGCATTGCCTTGCTGGCTGCTTGGCAGTTGCTTAACAGTTCGCCTTCACCTAGTATGTCCAGCTTGACGGGAATGTTTTCCTCCTCCAAGATTTTCATTGCTTCTAGGAGAACTAACAGGCCTTTCTCTGGAACCAATCTGCCCGCAAATAGAATTTTTAGTTGTTTGGGCGAGGCTGACAGTTTTTCGTGCCATATTTTAGTCGCCTCTGCTTCCGAAATAATATTTTCTTCATCTATCCACGAAGCATGAATTATCTGACTTTGTTTGTGTCGTTTTTTTAATAAACTTTGCTGATATTCTGCCTGTGTAAAGATTGTCAAGTCGGCGCTGTTGATGCACCAGCGATTAAATGTTTCGTATATGTAAGCTTGAATTTTGGCTTTAATGCTGGCAGGGGTGCCCGGCAGCAGCCGCCACGGTGCGGACTCGACTATGAGCAGGTATGGTTTCCGCTGTATCAGGACTATTGGCGTCACTAACCATGCCATCGGAATCGGCCAGCCTGCTACGCCGCTATGTACGATATCTGAAGATGCGATCGCGCCCCAAAGCTGGGCAACCGTTGCCGGCAGCAGCAATATTGCTTTGGCCAAGCTATTTGGGGAGGGAAGGTCAATAAATTTAGCATCAGCAAATGATGTTTCCGAATCCACGTCTATTGTATCTTCGGGGGGGGTTTCTCGCACGCACGGACATGCTAGCGTGAAGTTTTTCAAATACTTGAAGTGTTGGGTTAGGTCTTTAGCCCACATTAAATCGAGATACCTGCTGCCTTTGGAGTCGCAGAAAAATGGGATGTTGAGGACTAGCAGGTAGCGCTTGTCTATGGGCATCAAAGTCAGTTCTTTAGCCCCATCTTCTGTGATATTTAACGAGTTGGAGTCCATAAAATACACTACGATTAAATGTGATATATCTATTTTAATGCCACTTTACAATAGTCAGGACAGTTTTTATATGGCCCAATGGCTTATTCTGTAGGACTTTGAGCCACTGTGGATAATTAAATCAATGTCAGCTCCACCCCGCTCGTTGCATTTAATTGGACTTTATTTATGATCCTTGCGCTGTAAAGCTTTTAGTCTCGTTCCAAAAACTGTCCGGAGTATTGACTTTAGCCAGTTTTTAGTATTAATTGACACCCTAAACAAGCAATCATATCGCCAAACAATACTGAAGTCAATTTTAAATCTCGCCGCTCTGGATCAAAGTCGATACTGCCTGTAGGCTTGACTGGCGGCTCGGTGCAGCAGCGAATGGCGGTAAACTAACCCCTTAGCGTCATGGGAATAGCCCCCGCCAATCACGCAGGCCACGGGATAGCCGCCAGCCAAACACGCCATCAAAACTTGCATTTCCCGGCGAAATAAGCCCGTATCAGTTAAAGCTAATTTTCCTAGTTTGTCACCGTGATGAGGGTCTACTCCAGCATCGTACAAAACTAAATCTGGCTTGACATTTGAAAGCAAATCTGGTAAGAATTTATCCAATGTTTGTAAATATTCGTCGTCCTCCATACCCACAGGCAAAGGTACATCTAAATCGCCCTTTTGTTTAGTGCCGGGAAAATTGACTTCGCAGTGCATCGAGAAAGTAAAAACGCTACTGTCATCTTGGAATATTACGGCGGTTCCGTCTCCTTGGTGGACATCTAAATCAACAATTAAAACTTTGCGAACTAAACCATTTTTTTGCAAGACGCGAGAGGCGATCGCCAAATCATTAAAAATACAAAAACCCGACCCAAAACCAGGGAAGGCGTGATGAGTTCCGCCCGCAGTATTGCAAGCCAAACCGTAGTCTAAAGCGAGCTTGGCAGTTAGTACAGTTCCTGCAACCGCAGTGCAAGTGCGATTAGCAAGAGCCCGACTCCAAGGCAGACCAATTCGCCGAGTAGCTTTGTTATCGAGCGTCCCGTTGCAGTAAGCTTGAACATAAGAGTGGTCGTGGACTAATTCAATCCATTCTTGAGGGGGAAGTTCGGGAGCGTGAAATTGCGATTCATCTGCTACCCCGTCCGCGAGCAGCATCTCGTAAAGCATCCGAAACTTTGCCATCGGGAAGCGGTGATCCGGTGGCAGAGGTGCAACGTAATCTTCGTGGTAAATAATTGGTAAGTCCATTAAAATTATTGTATAACGAATGAATCTCCAATTGAAAGCCTGCAATCTCAAATTTAAATTCGCTGGAGAACCTGTATATGCAACAACTAAAAACAGTCTGGCAGTCCGGCAGCAGCCACCCCGAAAATGCTGACAATCTCGATAATATCAGTGAGTGGTGGGCAAACCTCAACGGCAAAGAAATTAGCTGGGTAGAGCGACTGATTCCACAAATCGGCGGTCTGAGCGAAATTCACTGGCACCCTCAGCGTTTTGACGAAATATTTGTGATAGTCAATCCCGAAATCCGTGAAGATACTCTCTATTGGTACAAACGCGGTTCTCCTGTCCAACGTAATAACACTGTTGACAAACTAGAGCTTGACAACTTGCAACAGCAATTGTACATCTATCCTCAGTTGGAAGCGGAACTGGTAATTCGCGTAGGAATTCCCGAAGTTAAATATCAAACACTTGAATTGAACAATCCAGAAATCGCCTTGGGTGAAGATAATATGCTGCTGTTATGGGAGGCTGACCAAGAACTAGAAATTAAGATTTACTTCAGCAATGAAAATATTGCTAAACTTAAGGAATTGCTGGCATAGAAAAGACCGAGACAATAGTTTATATGGTAGGCTGTGGGTGCCAATGGATGGATCGCATCTATACTCTTAGTTACCTATAAATATCTTAAGACTGATGGGCAGGTGGGTCAAAACCGAGGTTTTTCACAGCCATACTTTGTTGCAGCGACAAGAGTAAAAAAAAGGTTTCTTCGCCTCGTGGTATGTCCAGGTGTGTATCTCGGCTAAAACCCTTTGAATGTGGCAGCAGAATGTCCAGAAACTTGCGTTATCCTCCTGGGAGTTTCAATCCTAAAGTCAAGCTAAAAACTTTCCTGGGCGCATCAACCGCGTTATACGAAAATACTTGGTCGCAGCCATTGAACAAAGTTAAAAAACCTGGTTGCTTTGCTCTGGAGTGCCTAAGCGAAGATGGTTTTTTGGCAGACTTAATTTGTACAGCAAATAAGGCGATTCTTGGGGACCATAAAATGTGGTTAACTACGGTTAGTTTGAGTGGCAAACTTAAGACCAGCAACCAATAAGTTTAAAAAATAGAAGGTGTGTTAGTTGATGGCTACTATCTAAAGTTAATCCTCTATTTGCTGAGCTTGAAAAGGTTTAATAAATAATTAGAATCGGAAGGAATCGCTAAATTTATTAAATCATCAATCTGCTGCTAGCACTAAAAAAATCACCATGACCAGACAAAAAATGATATTTGACAAAGAAAGTATTCACATTTTAATTATTGATGATCAGCCCCAAAACCTGCGCTTTATATCAAATATATTGACGAAAGAAGGGTATAAAGTTCAGCGGGCGATTTCGGGAGAAATGGCGGTCAATGCTAATTTAACCGTTCTCCCCGACTTGATTTTGCTAGATATTGCTATGCCAAAAATGAACGGATATGAAGTATGTGCTCGACTTAAATTAAACGAAAAGATGAGGGAAATTCCGGTTATTTTTTTGAGTGTGTTTGAGGAAACTTTTCACAAAGTTAAAGCTTTTGAAGTCGGCGGTGTTGACTACATTACTAAGCCTTTTCAAGTGGAAGAAGTTTTAGTGCGGATCGAAAGTCAACTGACTATACAACAGCTATCAAAACAATTAAAACAGCAGAATGCCCAACTGCAAAGAGAGGTAGAATTCCGCAAGCGAACAGAACAGTCACTCCGGGAAAGCAAAGCGCGTCTGCAGAAATTGGCGGTCAATATACCGGGAGTTCTTTA
Source organism: Microcoleus sp. Pol8_D6 (assembly GCF_036700965.1). Taxonomy (NCBI): domain Bacteria; kingdom Bacillati; phylum Cyanobacteriota; class Cyanophyceae; order Oscillatoriales; family Microcoleaceae; genus Microcoleus; species Microcoleus sp. Pol8_D6. The sequence continues at coordinate 96,692 of NZ_JAUBPW010000011.1, forward strand.
TCAATTCATGAAGAAGCCCGATGGAAGTTTTAAGTTTGAATATATTAGCTATGCTTGTCGAGAGATTTACGAATTAGAGAGTCACGAAATTTTAAAAAATCCCGACTTTTGCTTCGATCAAAATCATCCAGATGACCAAGAATATCTGGTGAAACGAATTGCTACTAGCGCCCAAACTTTAGAACCTTTTGCCTGTGAATGGCGGATTGTTACACCGTCGGGTAAACTCAAATGGCTGCAATCTAATTCTCGGCCAGAAATGCGTGATAATGGCGATATTGTTTGGTATGGCGTACTTTTTGATATCACCGATCGCAAGCACGCAGAAATAGAAATGGCTGGAGCTAAAGCTGCTTTAGAACGGCAAGTTCAGCGAGAATTGCTGATCGCAAAAATAACTAAAGAAATTCGCTCCAGCTTGCAGCCCGAACAAATATTTCAAATAGCTGCGACTCAAATCGGTCTGGCATTCTGCGCCAATCGCTGTTTGATTCATACTTACGTTACTACTCCCCAAGTCGATATTCCTCTGGCGGCCGAGTATCTTGAACCGGAGTGTGAATCTATTCGGAACGTACCTGTTCCAATTTGGGGCAATCCTCACGTCATACAAATGATGATACAAGATATGGCGATCGCCTCCAACAATGTTTATTCAGACCCTCTGTTGCAAGCTGCTCAACCGATTTGCCAGAAGGTTGGGTTAAAATCGATGCTGGCAATTCGCACTTCTTACCAAGGCAGAGCAAACGGTGCTATCTGTTTGCACCAGTGCGATCGCTACCGGGAATGGACTTCCGAGGAAATCGACTTATTAGAAGCTGTGGCGGCTCAAGTAGGGCTCGCTATCGCTCAAACTAAACTGATCGAACGAGAAAAAAACCGAATTCAGCAGCTCGATCGGCAAAATAAAGTGCTGCAAGCAGAAATTCGCACCCGTGTCCGCGCCGAGCAAGCTCTGCAAGAATCGGAAACAGAATTGCGGGCGATTTTTGCCGCCATGACTGACACAGTTTTAGTGAGAAATGCAGAAGGGCGCTGCATCAAAATTGCCCCGACAGCATCAACAAATTTGGTGAAACCTCCCAGCGAAATGATTAACAAAACCGCTCATGAAGTCTTGCCTAAACCTGTAGCAGATTTAGTATTAAATGCCATCCAACAAGCTCTAAAAACTAAGCAAAGCATTAATGTTGAATATAGCTTGAAAGTCGGAGAGCGCGACGTTTGCCTCGACGCTAAAGTTTCTCCGCTGACTGCTGATTCAGTGATTATCGTGGCGCGAGATATTAGCGTTCGCAAACAAACAGAATCCGCACTCAGAGAGAGCCAGCACTTCATTCAAGCGATCGCCGATTCCAATCCCAACCTGTTGTACGTTTACGATCTAATTGAACAGCGGAATGTCTACAGCAATCGACAAATTTCGACGATGCTCGGATACACAGCCCAAGAAATACAAGATATGGGTACAGCAATGATGCCGACGCTGCTCCACTCCGACGATTTGCCAAAGTTTTTTGAAAACCTCCACAAAGTAGATCAAGCCAAAGACGGTGATGTCATTGAATGTCAATACCGCATGAAACACAAAAACGGTGAATGGCGGTGGCTGCACAGTTGGGATACTGTATTTCTTAGAACAGCAGATGGTAGTAAACCCAAACAAATTCTCGGCACTGCTAATGACATCACAGACCGCAAATTAGCCGAAGAGAAACTGCTAGCATCGCAGCAAAGAATCTCGTTTTTATTGCAGCAAACGCCGATCGCAGTTATCGAGTTAAACCTCAATTTAGAAATTATCACTTGGAATCCCGCAGCCGTGGCTATTTTTGGGTACAGTGAGCAAGAAGCGATTGGTCGAGTCGCCTCCGATTTGATCGTACCTGAAAGCTACCACCCGCAATTATCTGAGATTTTCAATCATGACTTGAATGCCAAATCCAGCGGCACTACCGAAAATCTGACTAAAGACGGCAGAATTATCATCTGCGAGTGGTACAATACTCAGCTAATTGACGATAACGGTACAGCGATCGGCATTGCTTTAATGGCTGTAGATATTACCGAACGCAAGCAAGCAGAAACCGAACTGCAAGAAAGTGCTTTACGACAAAGAGCGATCGCCCGCATCATTGAAAGAATGCGGCAAACTTTAGATATCCGAGAAATTTTTCACGCCACAACCCGAGAATTGCGCCAAACCCTGAAGTGCGATCGAGTCGCGATTTACCGTTTCAATCCAGACTGGAGCGGCGAATTTGTAGCCGAATCCCGTGACCAGAAGTGGGTTTCTTTCATCCAAGCACAGGAACTCGATTCTCACCTTACTGAAGGCGCTTTAGACAGCGACCGTTGCGTCGTCAAAGGATTAGATAGCCCCTCACAAGAAGTACGCGATACCTATTTGCAAGAAACCCAAGGCGGGTCCTACAGCCGAGGTACAACTTACCTTTGTGTCCCAGACATTTACAAGCAAGGATTCGATATTTGTTACATCAATTTGCTAGAAAAATTTCAAGCTAAATCTTACATTATTGTGCCAATTTTCTGCGGAAAAACGCTCTGGGGATTACTAGCATCCTATCAAAATTCAGCTCCCCGGCAGTGGAGCGAAGCTGAAATCAACGTTGTAGTTGATGTAGGTACTCAGCTAGGAGTAGCATTACAGCAAGCGGAATTGCTCGCCCGCACTCAAAGGCAGTCCATGGAACTGATTAAATCCAAAGAAAACGCCGAAGTTGCCAACCGCGCCAAAAGCCAATTTCTAGCTTCCATGAGCCACGAACTCCGCACACCTCTCAACGCCATTCTGGGTTTTTCCCAAGTCATGGCCCGCAACAGTTCTATCACGGAAGAACAAAAAGAATACATAGAAATTATTAACCGCAGCGGCGAACATTTGCTGGAACTCATCAATGATGTTTTGTCCATGTCAAAAATAGAAGCAGGTCAAATTACCATCAATCCCAGCCGCTTCAATCTCTACAACCTTCTCAACAGTCTCAAAGAAATGCTGCAACTAAAAGCCAACTCAAAAGGTTTGCACCTAATCTTTGAAAATGCCGATGATTTGCCACAGTACATTCAAACAGACGAAGCTAAATTGCGGCAAGTTTTAATTAACCTACTCGGCAATGCGATTAAATTTACTCAGCAGGGAACCGTGACTTTGCGCGTCAGCAGCCAATCTGAAAAAGACGCCAAAGAAGAAAAAAAATCCCAATTGTATTTTGAAATTGCCGACACGGGTCCCGGCATTTCTCCCTTGGAACTTGCCACATTATTTAAGCCATTTGTACAAACTGAAACTGGTCGAAAATCCATGCAGGGAACAGGTTTGGGGTTGCCGATTAGCCAACAGTTTGTCCGAATTATGGGAGGTGATATTGCTGTTGAAAGTCAACTCGGTCAAGGCACAGTTTTTAGTTTTAATATATGGGTTAACTTAGTAACACAAAGTGATGAACAAGAAAAATCCCCGATTAAACAAGTTATTGCTTTAGAAGCCGGACAAGACACTTATCGGATATTAATAGTTGAAGATGTAGCAGAAAATCGCCAACTGCTGCTTAAGCTCCTGATACCCCTGGGGTTTGAAGTCCGGGAAGCAACTAACGGTCAAGAAGCAATTGCTTTGCATTCAACTTGGAAGCCACACTTGATATTAATGGATATGCTGATGCCCGTGATGGATGGGTATGAAGCGACAAGACAGATTAAGAAAACTCTAGAAGGTAAAGAACCAATAATTATTGCCTTGACTGCCAGTGCTTTTGACGAGCAGCGACAAATAATTTTGTCGGCCGGTTGTAACGATTTGATATGTAAACCGTTTCGGGAAGAGGTACTCTTTGAAAAGATAGCGCATCACCTCAACCTGCGTTATATTTATGAAAAAGAGAACTTATCTACTTCTTTTTCAACACCGACGCTGCTTAAAAGTTTGACCAACGAGGATTTGAGTGTAATGCCCACAGACTGGGTGGTCGAGCTGCACCGAGCAGCACTTTGTGTTGATGACAACCGCATCCTCGAACTCATCGAGCAAATTCCCGAAACTGAGGCAAATCTCGCTAACGCTTTAACAGATTTAGTCGATAATTTTCGGATAGATATCATTATCGATTTAACTCAATTATATTATGATGAACGACCATCCATTACCAGCGACTCCTAAAGACATTCTGATCGTTGACGATATGCCGGATAATTTGCGACTTTTATCCACTATGTTGACATCTTACGGGTATCATGTCAGGAAGGCTATTAACGGACACTTGGCTTTGCAAGGGGCACAAATATCTCCTCCCGATCTAATTTTACTAGATATTAATATGCCACAAATGAACGGGTATGAAGTTTGTGAGCAGTTAAAGCTAAGCGAAAAAACTCAAGATATTCCGGTAATTTTTATTAGTGCGCTAGATGACGTGCTGGAAAAAGTTAAAGCTTTTCAAGTAGGAGGAGTGGATTACATTACTAAACCGTTTCAAGTAGAAGAAGTTATAGCCCGCGTCCAAAACCAACTTTCCCTTCGTTTGCTGCAATCCAAACTGCAACAGCAAGCTAGGGAACTGCACGATCGCAATTCTAGATTACAGGAAGAAATCGCAGAACGGCAGCGGGCTGAAGAATCAATCCGGTTTTTGCTGGAAACGACGCGGGCGATCGGCGAAGCTGTAGACTTTCACTCAGCTTTAGAAGTAATTCTGCACCAAGTTGGCGAAACAATCGGATGGGATGTAGGAGAAGCTTGGATTCCCGATGCAGAAGGAACTGTGCTGCAATCTGCCCGCGGCTGGTATGCCAGCAACCCCAGCATGGAATTGTTCCGCACCCAAAGCCAACAACTGACATTTGCCCGGAATATAGGGCTGCCGGGACGAGTTTGGGCATCCAAGCAACCGGAATGGGTAGAAGATATTTCCAAGGGCTACCCGCATTTTCTCCGAAGTCAAATAGCACTAGAACTCGGATTCAAAGCGGGTTTTGGCGTGCCGATTTTGGTAGGCGATGAAGTATTGGCAGTGCTAGTTTTCTTTAAAAATTCGTCTGGTGGGAAAGACGCGCGATTTATAGACGTTTTTAATGCAGTCGGCACTCAATTAGGTTCTTTGATTCAGCGCAAACGAGCAGAAGAATTGCTGCGTATTGCCCAAGAAAAATATCACAGCATTGTAGAAAATGCGATGGAAGGCATTTTTCAAAGCACCCCTTCTGGAGTCTATCTCAGCGCTAATCCAGCTTTAGCAAAATTGTACGGTTACGACTCGCCTGAAGAACTAATGTCCGAGATTAAAAATATTGCTCAGCAACTTTACGTTGACCCAGAACGCCGCCTGGAATTTGTGGCTGCTATGGATACTGAAAATGCCGTTTCGGGATTTGAATCTATGGTATGTCGCAAAGATGGGCGCCGGATTTGGGTGTCAGAAAATGTTCGGGCTGTTCGAGATTCAAAAGGTGAGCTGCTCTACTATGAGGGTACTGTTTCTGACATTACCGAGCGCAAATTAGCGCAAGAAGCGCTAAAAGTTCAACAAGAACAAAGCGAGAAGTTGTTGTTAAATATTTTGCCCAAACCAATCGCAGAACGATTGAAGGCGGAGCAAAGTACAATTGCCGATAGTTTTGCCCAAGTAAGTGTTTTATTTGCTGATATTGTTGGCTTTACTGAGTTGTCTGCTAGAATGTCTCCCACCGAGTTGGTCAAGCGCTTGAACGTAATTTTTTCGCACTTCGACCAGTTAGCTGAAAAGTACGGTGTGGAGAAAATTAAGACTATTGGTGATGCTTACATGGTAGTCGGGGGATTGCCTACGCCGAGAGACGATCACGCCGAGGCGATCGCCCAAATGGCCCTGGGAATGCAGGCAAAAATAGCAAAGTTGTGCGCCGAGACAGGGGAAAAACTGGCAATTCGCGTCGGCATCAATTCCGGGCCAGTGGTTGCGGGAGTGATTGGTGTGAGCAAGTTTACGTATGATTTGTGGGGAGATACGGTGAATGTAGCGGCGAGGATGGAAGCTACGGGTTTTGCAGGCAGCATTCAAGTTACTGATGTTACTTATGAGCTTTTGAAAGATAAGTATTTGTTTGAGAGGCGAGGCGTGATTCCGGTAAAAGGTAAGGGGAATATGATGACTTATTGGTTGCTAGGAAAAAAGTAAAAATTGGGAATTGCGAAGGAAGAAGGAAGAAGAAAGTTCGGCAACGGATTGTGTAACGGATGTAACGGATGTAACGGATGTAACGGATGTCAGTCCGATGTCCGTCGGAAAAAGGAAGAAGGAAAAAGGGGTAGAAACAAAGAAGTATGTTTATTTATTTAATCTGATATCTTCCATCCTTCTCAAGATTTCAATGTTCGTGTGGGGCGTTGCTCCGAGGCAGCCCTTAGAGGGATTGTGCTGCTATGATTAAAGAAGTTAACGAAAATTTACATTAAGAACCGTGACAGCACAACAGGTAGTATCTACAACGAGTTTTGAAAAGCTAATTTGGACTTGGAAAGGTCACAAAATCCAATATACCGTTCAAGGAACCGGCCGCCCTCTGATCTTGATTCACGGATTTGGGGCTTCGATCGGACATTGGAGGCAAAATATCCCCCCACTCGCAGCCGGCGGCTATCGCGTATTTGCGCTGGACTTGCTGGGATTCGGTGCTTCCGCCAAACCAGCCCTCGATTACACTCTGGAATTGTGGGAAGAATTGCTGACTGATTTCTGGGCGGATCTGGTACAGGAACCGGCGGTATTTGTCGGGAATTCGATCGGCGCTTTGCTGAGTTTGATGGTAGTCGCCAACCATCCAGAAATATCAGCAGGTGCAGTCTTAATCAACTGTGCCGGCGGGCTCAACCACCGGCCCGACGAACTAAATTTCCCGCTGCGAGTAGTGATGGGGACTTTTACTAAATTAGTTCGATCGCCCCTGATCGGCCCCTTTGTCTTCAACAACATCCGCCAAAAACACCGCATCCGCAACACCCTGCGCCAAGTCTACGGGAACCGCGAAGCCATCACTGACGAACTCGTAGAACTTCTGCACGCCCCTTCCTGTGAGCCCGGAGCTCAACAAGTGTTTGCCTCTATTCTCACAGCCCCTCCAGGCCCTCAACCGTCAGAATTGCTGCCCAAAGTCGATCGTCCGTTATTGGTACTTTGGGGCGCAGACGACCCCTGGACTCCAATCGCCGGCAGCCAGATTTATCAACAATTGGCCGCCAACGATAAACCAGTGAAATTTGTTTCCATTCCCAACACAGGCCACTGTCCCCACGACGAGCGGCCGAGTGAAGTCAACGCTCTGATTTTGGACTGGCTGCTGGAATTGTAGTAAATTTTTTCTGCTGAATCCAACCCTGGGGCGATCGAGTCAAACCCTTGTATTGCAAGACTTTTGCCTCGATCCACCGCACCGATACCCCGGCAGCAGCCGACTCAAAAAACAATTTTTGGAAAAAGTATTGACACAATTTACTGAGTCAGCTATATTGATGGACGTGTGAGGAGCGAACCAGAAAAAGCACCGAGACGAAACACGGCCAGTCGTCGGTGCTTTTTCTGTGGGAACCCATTTTTAAGAGTTTTAAATTATCTATAAATTCACATCCAGAAGATCCGTAAGCCCGCCCCGCTTTCTTCAATTCTTCATTCGCGTTCTTAGCGTCTTCGCGGTTCGTTAAATAAATATTCGGATGTTGCAAACAAAGTAATTGACTCGACTTAATCTCGAAAAATCCGAAAGTGTGGATTTTTTTTATAATCAAAACTTGATTGCAGAAAACTCAAAACTAGACAGTTATATAATAATAAATTGTCGCTGTGTCGGGGCGAGTTGATATACATTTTTTCCAAATGTCGCTAAACCCGCCCCTGCGGTATTTGTGCTACAAATATCAACGATCGCTCAAAACAAATTGTTCGATCGCAGCCGCCACCCCATCTTCCTCCACATCCGGGGCCACCCAATCAGCAGCAGCCTTCACGCCATCAGGAGCATTGCCCATCGCCACGCCCACACCCGCATAGGCAATCATTTCCACATCATTAAAATTGTCGCCGATCGCCATCACATTCGCCGCCTGCAAACCCAAAAGTTCCTCCGCTAAATACTGCACCGCATCTCCCTTATTCGCCACAGGATGCGTAGCTTCAAAAAAAGTAGCAACGGATCGAGTCAAATAAAGCTCCGCAGGCGTGTAGCGCAGTCGCATACTGCTGAGCAAGCCGTCGAGTACCCCCGGATTCTCGCACAATGCCAAAACTTTCGTCGGTTCCCCCGGAAGATCTCGCCGCAAATCTTTAATCACCATTGGTTCAATGCCCGATCTTTCGGCATAAATTCGGGTAGCTGCGGTAATTTCCGGCACGTAAAGTTGGTCGTCAATGTAGAAATGGATCGAAAGCAGCGGTCGCAACTGCGGTTCTTCAAAATGGTCTAACAGTTGCAGAGCAGTTTGTTTCGACAGCGGCAAGTGCCGCAGCCGCTTTTGAGTAGCGTGATCTTGAATCCACGCGCCCTGGTAGCAAATCAGTGGCAATGTTGAGCCGATGTCGCGGTGAAAACGCAAAGCTGAGCGGTACATCCTGCCCGTAGCGACGGCCACTTTCACTCCCCGCGACTCCGCAGCCAAAATTGCCTGCTTGACTGGTTCTCGGATGGTATTTGACAAACCTGCGATCGTGCCGTCTATATCCACTACCAGCAATTGAATGTCTGCGGTGCCAAAAGCGCGATCGGTCGCATTAGCTGGATTTGAGGCAGTTATATTCTGCATGATTTTTTTAGATTTTAGCTGTTGATTTGCACGCACCCGTTTATTTTGCCACTGGCGGGATAGCAAAGTGCAACTTCTGATTTTTTGAAGACTAAAATATAGATAACTAAATAAGCGACAAAAAAAGTATCTAGGACGACTCTTTAGGGAGGTATTTAGCTAAGCTATATAATAGTAGCCCGTTTACTGCCGTAAAAACCGCACTCGACCGGCAATGTGTATTTTCACTTACTTAATAATACTTGTGGTCAAAAAGAATGCAACTATCAGCCCGCGCTCCAAACCCTTATATCATCAATCATTCCCAATCTAAAATCTAAAATCTAAAATCTAAAATTGTATAACTGCCTCTTTGAAATTACCCCCAACTATCATGATTTCTATTCCGGGATACCGCATTGACGGAGAACTTTATACAAACTCTCACACAGTTATTTATCGAGGTCAGCAGATTGAGGAACAAAAACCCGTTATCCTGAAAACTCTTACGCCGCCATATCCTAGCCAAGCGCAAATATCTCAACTGCTGCACGAATCTGAAATTCTTAAAAATTTGAATTTCCCCGGAATAGTCAAGCTTTATAAAATAGAAACATACAATCACTTTCCGGTTTTAGTTTTAGAAGATTTTGGTGGGATTTCCCTAAAAGACTTTCTTAGCAACAACCAGCTAGAGTTACAACAATTTCTGCATATTGCCATCAAACTAGCAGAAACTATTGGGCAACTCCACGAGCACCACATTATCCATAAAGATATTAAACCCAGCAATATTATTGTCAATAGTTCGACAGGAGATGTCAAGATAGCTGATTTTGCGATCGCCTCCCTGCTACCGGGCGAAAACCCCGCCCCCAGCCATCCCCATTTACTCGAAGGCACTCTCGCCTATATGTCTCCTGAACAAACGGGACGCATGAATCGGGCGATCGACTACCGCACCGATTTTTATTCTTTAGGCGTCACCTTTTATGAAATGCTTTGTGGCGAATTGCCTTTTCAGGCGATCGATCCCATGGAATTAGTACACTGCCATATTGCCAAAACGCCAGTTTCTCCTTGTGAAAACAGAAAGCAGAAAGTAGAAAGCAGAACCATCGAAGGCAGAATCAATCAAGTAGAAACCGAGGAGATTCCTCAAGTCGTTTCCGATATCGTCATGAAACTCTTAGCAAAAACCGCCGAAGACAGGTATCAAAGTGCTTTGGGACTTTTGTACGACTTAGAAAATTGTCTCGCTCAACTGCAAACAACAGGTAAAATTTCCCACATAACCCTCGGCGAACAAGATCAATCAAGTCACCTGCAAATTTCCCAAAAATTTTACGGGCGAGAAACAGAAGTTAATATGCTTCTCAGTATCTTCCAGCGTATGAGGCGAGGCAATACAGAAATGGTGCTGATTTCTGGTTGTGCAGGTGTGGGAAAATCGTGGTTAATATATGAAATATACAAGCCGATTCTGCGGCAAAATGGGTATTTTATTGACAGCAAATTTGAGCTACTTAAGCGCGATATTCCCTACGCTTTTTTGCTTCAAGCTTTTCAAGATTTGTTGAGACAAATTTTCACAGAAAATACCGCACAAATCCATGTTTGGAAACAAAAAATTTTAAAGGCACTCGGCGGCAACTGCCAAGTAATTATTGAAGCCATTCCCGAAGTAGAACTGATTGTCGGGCCACAGCCCCCCGTGCCAGATTTAGGAGCCAATGAATCTCAAAATCGCTTTAATTTAGTATTTCAAAACTTCATCCGCGTCTTTGCTCAAAAAGAACACCCCTTAGTAATTTTTCTCGACGACTTGCAATGGGTCGATTCAGCATCTCTCAAGTTAATAGAACTGCTAGCAACCGACCTGGAAACTCAATATTTATTAATAATTGGAGCTTATAGAGAGCAGGAAGTAAATGCAAATCATCCCGTAATGCTGACCGCCGAAGCAATTAAAAAAGCAGGTGGCACTGTAAGTGCGATCGCCCTTTCGCCTTTAGATATAAGCAGCGTCAACCAATTCGTTGCCGATACTTTGAACTGCACCCCAGAAAAATCCCTAAATTTAGCAGAATTGCTTTTTCAAAAAACTGGTGGAAATCCATTCTTTTTAACTCAATTAATAAAATTTCTTAACTCAAAAAAATTGCTCCAATTTAAATCTTCACCCTCGCATCATTTGGTCGAACTAGCTGAACCCAACCTTTCTGACTTAGCCCAATCCATCTCAGATCGTATTGTGAAAAAAGGCCAAATCACAGGCGAGTGGCAGTGGGATATTGACCAAATACAAGAAATGGCAATAACTGACAATGTTGTAGAATTAATGATAAATAACATTCAGAAACTTTCAGATAATACGCAGGAACTGCTCAAATTAGCCGCTTGTATCGGTAACAGATTTGATTTAGAAATTCTCTCTGCCATCGCCGAGAAACCTCTGCTGTCGGCACCAACAGACCTCGGTGAGGCACTTCAGTCCGGTCTGGTTTTGCTCGTGAATAACGCCTACAAAATTCCGATCGCACTAGCAGCAAGCACAGAAATAACTGACACAATATCTAGAGACTTTACCGATGAATTGTCCCTACCCGTGGCTGATGTTCCTAGGGCAACTTACAAATTTTTGCACGAGCGAGTGCAGCAAGCAGCTTATGCTTTAATATCCGATTCTCAAAAACAAGAAATCCATCTAAAAATAGGCACTTTTTTACTACAAAACGCACCCCCAGAGCAATTAGAAGAGCATATTTTTGATACCGTCAACCAACTAAATTCAGCCAAAAAAATCATCAGCAGTGAATTAGAAAAATTTCAATTATGCCAATTGAATTTAATTGCAGGTCGCAAAGCAAAAGCAAGTACAGCTTACGAACTGGCCCTCAAATATTTAACCGCAGGTATTGAACTGCTTCCCCTCCAAAGTTGGCAAACTGACTACGACTTGACTCTTGCACTCTACGAGTCAGCAGCAGAAGCTGCTTACCTCAATACCGACTTTGAACCAATGGAAAAATGGGCTGAAATTGTTCTGCAACACGCAAACAATGAACTAGATAAAATCAAAGTGTTTGAAATCAGAATCATAGCTTGTGCGATGCAAACCCAACTCCAAGAATCGGTAAAAATTGGTCGCGAAGCACTAAAAATGTTAGGAATAAACTTGCCAGAATCGCCTATTCCCCTCCACATTCAGCAAGCACTAGCTAAAACCGCCGCTTATTTAACCGAAAAAAAAATAGAAGATTTAATTGACTTGCCGATTATGACAAATCCGCACAAATTAGCAACTATGCGCGTGCTTTCCAGTATGCTTTCAGCTACATTTATAGTTGAACCTGTGCTGCTGCCACTAATTGTGTGCGAGCAAGTTAATTTATCTATTAATTACGGAAATTCTACTTTTTCTGCCTTCGGCTATGCTAATTACGGAGCAATTTTAAAAGGAATAGTTAGAGATATTGAATCGGGCGATCGCTTCGGTCAATTAGCTTTAAGTTTGAGCGATAGATTAAATGCGTTAGAATTCAAAAGCAAAACGCTTAATTTAGTAGCATTTATTTTGATGAACGGCAAGCATCACGTTAAAGACTCTTTGCCGCTATTAGAGGAGGCCTATCAAAGTGCGCTAGAAAATGGGGATTTAGAATGTGTCGGATATTCAGCCGTAAATATTTGTCAGTCTTTGTATTTCATCGGTCAAGAATTGCCACAACTGGAACGGAAAATGGTAAGTTACAACCATTTGCTGTTTCAACTCAAGCAAGAAACTGTATTAACTTGGAATCAAATATATCGGCAAACTATTTTGCAATTGATGGGAAAAGTTGAAAGTCCACACCTTGTATTAGGTGAAGGATACAGCGAAGAAAAATTGTTGTCGCTGCTGTTGAAAGCTAACGATCGGGTAGGACTACAGCACTTTTATTTGCAAAAATTAATACTAGCGTATTTATTTGGAGATACCGCTACAGCGCTAGAAAATTCAGCGCAAGCCGAAGTATATTTAGACGGAGTTGCAGGCTTTATTAATGTTTCTGAATACCAGTTTTACGATTCTCTAGCCCGCCTAGCAGCCTATCCATCTGCCACCAATGAGGAACAAGAAGAGCATATTTTTTTCGCTGTCAGTAACCGAAAAAAAATGCAACAAAAAGCGCTTTCTGCACCCATGAATCTTCAGCATAAATGCGACTTACTTACAGCAGAAAAAGCACGTGTTTTGGGGGATATTGTGAGAGCAATGGAATATTACGATCGCGCAATTGAAGGAGCCCAAGAAAACGGATACATACAAGTACAAGCACTAGCAGCAGAATTGGCAGGAGCATTTTATCTATCCATAGGAAGAGAAAAAAATTCTAAAACTTACTTGACAGAAGCGCGTTATTGCTATCAGCGCTGGGGAGCAACAGCCAAAGCAGCGCATTTAGAATCAAAATACTCGCACTTGCTAACTTCAGGCTCGATTTCAAGTAATATTGAAACTCACAAATCTACCAGCAGCGCTTCCACTACGAACGACAGTGCAGCCGTGCTAGACTTGACCACAGCAGTTAAAGCATCGCAAACCTTAGCCGGGGAAATAGTTCTAGACAAACTGCTGGCAAAAATGATGAAAATTGTTATTGAAAATGCCGGGGGGCAAAGAGGCTTTTTAATATTAGAAAAAGAGGGTCAATGGGTGATTGAAGCATCAGGATCTGTAGATGTCGATCGCGTTGCTGTCATGCAATCAATTCCGATAGATTTTGTAGCCGACGATCGAGAAGTAACTTTGCTGGCAGTTGCAGTTGTGAATTACGTCGCCCGCACCCAGGAAAGTATAGTTTTAAACGATGCGACTCGCGAAGGACAATTTACTCATACACCCTATATAATTGCCGTTCAACCTAAATCAATTCTTTGCACTCCGTTAATTAATCAAGGCCAACTCACTGGCATTCTATATTTAGAAAACAATCTGACTACAGGTGCTTTTACACAAGACAGGTTAGAAATATTAAAACTGCTGTCTTCTCAAATTTCTATCTCCATCGAAAATGCCCAACTTTACGCCAACTTGCACCAATTCAATCAGAATCTCGAAAATTTAGTACAGCAGCGTACCTCCGAACTCTCCCAAACTTTAGAAGACTTAAAATCGGCTCAAAATAAACTGGTAGAATCGGAAAAAATGGCTGCCCTCGGAGGGTTGGTTGCAGGTGTTGCCCACGAAATCAATACTCCCATCGGCATCGGCATCACCGCCGCCTCCCTGCTTGCTGAAAAGGCCACAAAGTTTTTTGAGGTTTACAGTAACGGCCAAATAAAACGTTCCGAGTTAGAAAAGTTTCTGGATACCGCCGTGCAAAGCAGTAATATGATCTTATCTAACCTCACGCGGGCAGCCGACTTGATTCACAGTTTTAAAGAAGTAGCTGTAGATCAGTCAAGCGAGTTAAAACGCACGTTTAATGTTAAAAACTATCTAGAGGAAATTTTGACATCCTTAACAGCCAAACTAAGAAGAACTAAGCACAAAATAGAGATTAAGTGTGATGAAAATATTGTAGTGGACAGTTACCCTGGCGTAGTGTGTCAAATTGTGACAAATCTGGTGTTGAATTCCCTAATTCACGCCTACGATGGAGAAGACAAAGGAGTTCTGGCTTTTGATTTCAAACTAGAGGGCGATCGGCTAATATTTGAATATGCCGATAACGGCAAAGGAATTGACCCAGAAAATCTCAGTAAAATTTTTGAACCGTTTTTTACCACCAAAAGAGGTCAGGGAGGCACAGGATTGGGACTGCACATTATTTATAACCTTGTTACACAAAAACTAAAAGGCACGATTAGCTGCACAAGTCAAGTAAATAAAGGAACAAGATTTATGATTGAATTTCCCGCTAAAATGAGCAGTTAGTTATTAGACCGCCAACATGGATATAAGTTTTATATAGGAGAACGATATATGTCAGAAGCTAGTAAAAACCTGTTGGCAGCAGGCGATGACGAATTAATCGCGGTGGGCGACGATGAATTAATATTTGCGGAGGAAGACGAGGCGGAACAAAAACCGCTAGAAGAAAGTTGGAAAATCTTAATTGTAGATGATGAAATAGAAATTCACAATATTACTAAACTAGCGTTAAACGATTTTAAATTTGAAGGTAAAAGTATCACATTTATCAGCGCATACTCAGGAAAAGAAGCTAAAGAAATCATCCAAAATAACTACGACATAGCATTGATTTTACTCGATGTAGTTATGGAAACAGAAGAAGCCGGCTTGGAAGTAGTTAAATACATCCGCGATATTTTAAATAATCAAATTGTGCGAATTATTTTACGCACTGGACAGCCCGGACAAGTGCCAGAAGATGTAGTAATTGTCAGCTACGATATCAATGATTACAAAACTAAAACAGAACTTACTAACAAAAAGTTATTTACCACAGTAGTCACCGCACTGAGAGCATTTAGATCGCTCAATCAAATCGAATCCAGCAAAAGCGAACTCGAAAAAATTGCCGCCGCATCTGCCCGTTTTGTTCCCCGTGAATTCTTGAAATTTCTCAAAAGAGAAAGCATCGTTGATGCCAGACTAGGAGACTCTGTACAAGCAGAAATGACGATTATGTTTGCCGATATTCGCTCATTTACAAGTCTGTCAGAAAGTATGTCTCCCAGAGAAAACTTTGAATTTCTTAACTCTTACTTAAGCCGAGTTGGCCCAGTTATCCGCGAGTACAACGGTTTTATAGATAAATATATTGGTGACGGAATTATGGCTTTATTTCCTAACAGGGCTGAAGATGCTGTGCAAGCAGCAATTGAGATGCAGCATCAAGTAAAAATTTATAATAGACACAGGCAGAACAGTGGCTATCAACCTATTTCGATAGGAATTGGTTTGCATACGGGGACTTTAATGTTAGGTACTATTGGCGAAGCGGAACGAATGGAAAGTACGGTGATTTCTGATGCCGTTAATTTAGCTTCCCGCGTGGAAGGATTGACAAAGCTTTATGGAGTTGCTATTGTAGCTAGCGTCCAAACCCTTTGCCGGATAGACGATCCTCAACATTACAAGTGCCGATTTCTCGATCGCGTTCAAGTCAAAGGAAAACAAACACCTGTCGCTGTATTTGAAATTTATGATGGCGACTCGGCTACTATGATCGAACTAAAAGCACAAACTCAAACTTATTTTGAACAGGGAATTTTTTTTCACTACCAGCAGCAATTCGCGCAAGCAAGGCAAATGTTTCTGCGCGTTTTGCAAATCAATAAGTATGATAAAGCAGCATCTTTTTATGCAGAACGCTGCGATATGTTGATGAAAAATGCAGTCATTATGACTCTGGAAGGAATAGAGATATAGGTAATGGGGAATGGGGAATTGGGAATTGGGAATTGGGAATTGGGAATTGGGCATCGGGAATTGGGCATTGTCCCGAAAAGAATTAGGAAATGGGCATCCGCTAAGATACTGAACAGTGAACAGTAAACAAATAACTTAATTTATGCGCTTCAAATCCCTTGATGTTTTTCGCGGAATTGCGATCGCCTCGATGATTCTAGTCAACAACCCCGGTAGTTGGGAACAGGTGTATCCACCACTAGAACACGCAGAATGGCACGGCTGCACCCCGACAGACTTAGTATTTCCGTTTTTCTTGTTCATCGTTGGCTGCGCGATGTCTTTCTCGCTGCCTAAATATCTTCAAAATTATCAAAAAACTGGAATAGAAACCTCCAAAATCACACAAACAAAGGAAAAATCCGAATCCGCCAAAAACCCTCTTTCTTCTTCCTTCTTCCTTCTCCCTTCTTCAAATATTTACTGGCGAATTGCGCGCCGCGCCGCGATTCTATTTATATTAGGATTGCTGCTAAATACATCTTCGATCGCCCTTGACGTACTTCTCAACAGCGCCCCAGTGGAAAACTTCAGTAAAATTCGCATCATGGGAGTATTGCAGCGCATCGGCTTAGCTTATTTCATCAGTGCGATCGCCATTCTCAACCTTTCCCCCCGCAATCAAAAACTGCTCGCTGTTGCCGTACTTTTTGGGTATTGGGCTGCATTAACCGTAGTGCCTTTAGGGGGGTACACTGCCGGCGAACTCACGCCAGAAGGAAATTTAGGAGGATATGTCGATCGGCTGGGGGGGTGACAACCCACCCAAAACCCATAGCTAGTAAGGATTGAGCCAACTTGTGGTAAAAAAAGATAGGCAGC